>DASSJF010000060.1 GCA_035691305.1 bacterium | reverse complement strand
ACTTTTTAGACATATCAACCGAATTTTGGTGTAAGGCGTTGGGGACGACAAACCATCGGGTGGCCCGCCGCCGGTCTTCCTCAGCCGGCACAGTGGATAATTGAGGTGCTCATTCGTCGCTGGGGCTTGACTGGCTGGACCGACTGGGCTTGGCGCGCCCGGAGGGACTTGAACCCCCGACCCGCTGCTTAGAAGGCAGCTGCTCTATCCCCTGAGCTACGGGCGCGCTTTCAATTTTTCATGGTAGCCGGCCGCGGGGTCGACCGGCGCTGCGCCTATCGTACCACCTACGCGATCCGAGCGGCGAACCACTCCAGCGTGCGCCGCAGGCCCTCGCGCAGCGGCACGCGCGGCTCCCAGCCGAGCAGCGTGCGCGCCCGACTGATGTCGGGACACCGGCGGGTCGGATCGTCTTCGGGACGGGGACGATGAACGGTCGTGCTCCGGCTCCCCGTGAGTTCGAGCACGAGCTTCGCGAGGTCGATGACCCGAATCTCCTCGGGGTTGCCGAGGTTGACGGGCTCGTGGATCTCGGAGCGCGTGAGGCGGACGATCCCCTCCACCAGGTCCGAGACGTAGCAGAAACTCCGAGTCTGCGTCCCGTCGCCGTGGACCGTGAGCGGCTCTCCCCGGATCGCCTGCGTGATGAACGCCGGCATCACGCGCCCATCATCGGGCCGATTCCTCGGCCCGAACGTGTTGAAGATGCGAACGATGCCGGTGTTGACGCCGTGGGCACGATGGTACGCCATCGTCATCGCTTCCGCGAATCGCTTGGCCTCGTCGTAGCATCCCCTGACCCCGATCGAATTCACGTGGCCCCAATACGTCTCCGGCTGCGGCGACACGGCCGGGTCGCCGTAGACCTCGGACGTGGACGCGAGCAAAAACCGGGCGCCCTTCGCACGCGCGAGACCGAGCGTGATCCAGGTGCCGAGCGCCCCGGCTTTCAGCGTCTGGATTGGGTGCGCCAAGTAGTCGACGGGGCTGGCCGCGCTGGCAAAGTGCAGCACAACGTCGACGGGTCCGGCAATCTCGATCGGCGTCGTGACGTCATGGTGCCGAAGCTCGAATCGGGGCCCGGCCAGGTGCGCGACGTTGTCCGCGCGGCCGGTGAGAAAGTTATCGAGGCAGACGACGTCCGTTCCGTCCGCGAGCAGACGCTCGCACAGATGCGACCCGACGAACCCCGCGCCCCCCGTTACGACGGCCCTCATGCGCAGCCATCATAACACCAACAGCGCGAAACCGGGATGGTGATCCCCGGCTTCTACAGCGTGCGGACCGGACGCTTGCCCGTGAACATCCGCAGGATCCAGAGCAGCACGATCGCGCCGATCGCCGCGACGACGATCGACCAGATGTTGAGGCCCGTCACGCCCGCGTGTCCCAACGAGCGGAAGATCCAGCCGCCGACGACGGCGCCGACCACGCCGATCAGAAGATCGCCGAGGAGCCCCCCCGGCCCTTCTCCGGGCACGACCATCTTCGCGAGCCAGCCGGCGATGATGCCGACGACAACCCAGGCAAGAATACTCATTTACCCCTACCGTCCAGTAGACCGCCGGCCGGACGACGACCGTCCCGCCGAGCCGTCGATTTCGGTCTCCTCGGCCTCCGGCGAGCCGGGCGCGAGTTCCGTTACGATGGCGGTCCACGCCACGAGCAGCTCGCTTTCGTTCGGGTACGTCTCCGCGTTCACGCGTCCCCGCCGATGGTCGCGCGTCACGATAACCCCGGCCGCGGCGCGGATCGCGTTCAGATCGTCGGGATCGACGTTTTCGCGGGGCACGGTCACGCCGCCGGTGTCGATCTCCTCTTCGACCCGGCGGGCGACATCCGCGCCGTCGCGCATGAGGCCGGCCCACGTGTCTTCGGTCAGATCACTGGTCTCTTCATCGGCGCCCTCTTCCGCCATCATGTAGAGCACGTCCGTCAACGGCGCGGCAATGGCTCGGTTCGAGGCCACGGATCCACCTCTCCATCCGGGATAACAGGCTCAGGGATATTCTTCCCTGGGGGGCGGAGGGCAAACACGACGCCCGGACGCGGACGCGGCCCGGCGAAACCGGGCCGCGAGGTGTGGAAACCAACTCCGGGTCTAGCTGCAGCTAACCGAGGCGGTGCATCCAGGCCAGCGACGTCGCGACGGTGCCGAGGAACAGCGCGGCGACGCCGACCGCGCTCAGGCCGCTGACCTCGACCGGCACGCGGCGCCAGCCGATCACGCGGCCCAGACGGGTGTAGACGCGGCTCAGCTCGGCCGCGGACGACACGCGCCAGTAGGCGCCGCCGGTGACCTCGGCGATCTGCTTCAGCGTCTCCTCGTCGAGCCGGACGAAGATGCCGCGACCGCCCAATTCCAGGAACGTGCCTTCCGGCGATCCGAGCCCGATCGTGTACACGCGCACTTTCAGCTGGCGGGCGATCGTCGCCGCGTCCTCGGGCGGCGTCCCGCGGTTGCTCTGTCCGTCGCTCAAGAGAACCACGGTGGCCGGCGGCAGCCGGTCCGCGTCCGGCGGCGGAGGCGGCGGGAGCCCGGGCAGCAGCGCCTGCGGCGGCCGCGGACGGCCGGGCAGCGCGTACACGGCCTCGAGCAGCCCGTCGCCGATCGCGGTCGCGAACTCGAGGTTCAGGCTGTTGATGGCCTGCACGACCCGGTCGTGGTCGTCGGTCGGCGGCGTGATCAGCGTGGCGTAGCTGCTGAAGGACACGAGGCCGACCTTCGCGCCGCGCGGGAGATTGTTGACGAAGTCCACCGCGGCCTTCTTCGCCGCGTCGAGCCGGGTCGGCACGACGTCGCGCGCCATCATGCTCCGGCTCACGTCGATGCTCAGCATCACCACCGCGCGGTTGTCGGGCACCGGCACCGGCGCGACCGGCCGGGCGACGGTGAAGATCACGCCGCAGACGGTGAGCAGGTAGAGCACTGCGGCGACGTGCCGCCGCCAGCGGCCGCCCGCCGCGGCCGCGACCCGCGCCAGATCGAGCGTCGGATACTGCACGCGCTCCCGCGCGGGGCGGCGCAGGATCCAGACGTAACCCGCCACCAGCGCCGGGACGATCGCGAACAGCCACAGCACCCGCGGCCAGAGAAAGCTCACGGCAGCCTCCCCATCCACAGAAGGGAGAGCGCGCCGCCGCCGAGCATGAGGACGCCGGCGCCGGCGACGAACAGGGCCGAGACCTCGGTCTTGCGCTTTTCCCAGCCGATCGACTTCCCGAGCTCGCGGTAGATCCGCTTCAGATCGCCGGCCGTCGGCGAGACGAAGAACTTGCCGTCCGTGATCGCGGCGATCTGCTGCAAGAGCGTCGGATCGAAGGGCACCAGCACCATCTGCCCCTGGTACTGGAAGACGCCGCCGCCGGGCGTGCCGAGGCCGATCGTGTAGATCTTGACTTTCAACTGCTTGGCGAGCGCCGCCATCCGGATCGGGTCCGCGGTGCCGGCGTTCTGACCGCCGTCCGTCAACAGGATCACCGCGGCGGGCGGCAGGTCCTCGGACCCCGGCTGGCCCGATCCGCCCTGCCCCGCGGCCGGCGGTTGCGCCTGACCCGGCGACGCTCCGAACGGCGACTGTCCGAGCGGCGGCTGCCCGAAGGGCTGACCTTGTCCCGGCGGCTGAGGCGTGGTGCCCGGCACGCTCGCGGCGCGGCCCGGAATGGCCTTCAGGGACACGGCGACGCCGTCGCCGATCGCGGTCGCTTCCTGGGTCTTGAGCGTCGCAAGCGCGTCGCGGACGGCGCTTCGATCGTCCGTCGGCGGCACCATGAGCGTCGCGTACGTGCTGAACGTCACCAGTCCGACCCGGGGACCCGGCGGAAAGACATCCAGGAATCCGTTCGCGGCTTGGCGCGCCGCGTCGAGACGGGTGGGCTGGAGGTCCGGCGCGGCCATGCTGCCGCTCGTGTCGATGGCGAGGATGACCGTGGCGCGGTTGACCGGCAGCGGCACCGCCATGACGGGCCGCGCCGCCGCCCCGAGGAGGAGCGCGAGCGCGGTGAAGTACAGCCCCATGCTGATGTGCCGCCGTACGGCCGGGAGCCGCACGGCGATCTGCGCAAACAAAGGCGCCTCGGCGAACCGCTGCGCGGTCGTGCGCCGGATGCGACGCACCCCGAGGATGTACCAGAGGACCGACACCGGCAGGAGGGCCAGCCCCCACAGCATTACCGGCCAGGTAAACTCCATCGCCGCCGCCTTCGAAGAGTGATAAACCGCAGCAGATCGTCGACGAGACCGGCGCCCGTCGACAGCGTCAGCAGATCGACCCGCGTGCGCTGCAGAATCTCGGCGAGCCGCGCGTCGCGCTCGGCGACGAGTGCGCGGTGCGCCTGCCGCACGCGGCGGTCGGACGTGTCGATCCAGAGCTGCTGGCCGGTCTCGGGGTCGTGCAGATACACGCCGCCGACGTCGGGAAGTTCGCGCTCTCTCGGGTCCTCGATGCGCACCGCGATGATCTCGTGGCGGCGCCCGAGTTCGGCGAGCGGCTGTTCCCACCCCGCCGGCGAGTGGAAGTCCGAGATCAGAAAGACGAGTGATCGGCGCTTGGCGAGGCGCCCGAGCTGCCGCAGGACGGCGCCGAGGTCGGTCTGGCCGCCGCCCGCGATCGTCGGAATCGACGCGAGATCCCGGACCACCCGCAGCGCGTGCTGCCGGCCCGCGCGGGGCGGAATGAAACTGACGCCCGCCTGGGTCGGAAACACAAGACCGCCGACCTTGTCGCCGTGCCGCGTGATGATGTACGCGGCGACGCCCGCGAACTCGACGGCGAGATCGCGCTTGAACCGGCGGACCGTCCCGAACTGCATCGACGGGGACAGGTCCACGAGAAGCCACGCCGTGAGCTCTTTCTCCTCGCGGTACTGGCGGACGAACAGCTGGTTCATCCGCGCCGTGACGTTCCAATCGATCCGGCGCACCTCGTCGCCCGGCTGGTATTCACGGACCTCGGCGAGGTCGAGGCTCGGCCCGTAGAAGATGCCGCGGTAGTCGCCGAAGAGAAAGCCGTCGAGCCGGCGTACGACCTTGAACTCGAGGCGTCGCAGGATTCGCTCGGGCGTTTCGATGCCGGGGCCGGCGACCGTCGCCGGGGCCGGCTCGGCGCGGGCCGGGAGACGCGGGGCCGGCGGTTCGGACCGCGCGCGGGCGGTCCGGCCGTTACGGAGCAGCGAGAGGCGCACGCGTCCCGGCCTTACGGCACCGCGGCGGTCTTGCTCTCGCCGTACGGATCGCCGATGTGTACCCGCGGCACGGGGACCGCGTCCATCACGCGCTGTAGCAGCTGATCGGGCGTCATGTCCTGAGCGAGCGCCTCGTAGGAGAGCAGAATCCGGTGCCGCAGCACTTCGGGCGCGAGATCCCGCACGTCTTCCGGCATCGCGTACTCGCGGCCGCGCAGCAGCGCGAGGGCCTTCGCGCCGATGATGAGGTTGAGCGAGCCCCGCGGACTGCTGCCGTACGCGACGTAGCGCGCCAGGTCGCCGACGCCGAACTCCTGGGGCCGCCGCGTCGCGGTGACGAGGCTGACCGCGTACTCGTGCAGGCGCGGATCGACGTAGACGGCGTCCGCGACTTTCTGCAGATCGAAGAGCTCCTGGACGCCGATGACCCGGTTCACGGCGGCCATCTGGTCCGTGAGGCGGTCGATCACCGTCATCTCCTCGTGGAACGTCGGGTACGTGATGACGACTTTGAACATGAACCGGTCGACCTGCGCCTCGGGCAGCGGATACGTCCCCTCGCTCTCGATCGGGTTCTGCGTCGCGAGCACGAGGAACGGGTCCGGCAGCGAGAACGTCTGCTTGCCGATGGTCACCTGCCGCTCCTGCATCGACTCGAGCAGCGCGGACTGGACTTTGGCCGGGGCGCGGTTGATCTCGTCGGCCAGCACGAGGTTGGCGAAGACGGGGCCGAGCTCGACCTCGAACGTGCCGGACGCCTGGTTATAGATGCGGGTCCCGACCAGGTCGGCCGGGACCAGGTCCGGCGTGAACTGGATGCGCTTGAACTGGCAGTCGAGCACCTGGGCCGTCGTCTTGATGGCGAGCGTCTTCGCGAGACCGGGCACGCCCTCGATCAGGATGTGGCCGCGCGACAGGAGCGCGACGAGAATCCGCTCGAGCATCAGGTCCTGGCCGACGATCACCTTCTTGATCTCGTACAGGACGTTGCGCATCGTGCCCGCGGCCTGCGTGTACGTTTCGGTGGGATAGCGAAGAACGCGCATCCGCTCGCGCGGCGCCTGGTCGGTCACGTTGATCACCTCAATGAAAATGGATGCTCCGGATATTTAGGGAGTCGGACGGGCGTCCCCTTCCTTTACCAGTAACGTCCGCGCGCGGCGCGGTATGCTCTCGCCGCCTTCATAATCTCGCTTCAGTGGTACGGACCGGTCACGAACGGGCGCAGCGAGACCGGGACGGCCGCGGCGCTGCCGCCGGCACGAACCGGCACCCCGAGAACGCCCCGCGCGGCGAGGAGCGCGCGCCCTTCCCGGCCGAGGAGAAAGGCGACGAAGCGCGCCGCGCCGCGGGAATTCCGTGACGCCGACGGAATCGTGACCGTGTAGACGATCGGCGCGCCGCTGTGCCTCACCCCGGAGGCATCGACGTACGACGCCGTCGCGTACGACGCCGCGTACTCAGGATCCGAAAGGTTCAACGCGGCCGGCAGGGTGACGTAGGGCAGCCGCTCGGCGACCGCCTCCACAAGGTAGAAGAAGCCCGCGTCGAGCTGCCCCGATGTCAGCCGGCCAATCAGCGCTTCCTCGGGGAAGATCTGCGCCGGATTCTCGTCTGGGCCCAGCACCCGGCGCGCCAGTCCGGGCTCATGGTAGTAGGTTTCCGCCAGCCGCATGACGAGTATCGTCCGGAAGCCCTTAGGGTCCAAGGCAGGGTCGGTCCGGCCGAGGCGAAGGCCCGGCGAGGCGAGCGCTTGGAACCACCGGCCGGTCCTGAGCGCCGTGGCGAACCGGCGGCCCGGTGCATAGGAGACAACCATCGATGTCGTCCCGAAGGTGAGAAACCAACTCGCCGACGGCACGCCCGCCGCCGGTGCAAGGATCCGGTTGACGCCCGGCTCGGCGCTCACGAAGACGTCCGCGGGAACGAGGCCGTCCCGGATCATATGTGCCAGCGCGGTCGATCCGCCGGCGCGTCCGAGGACTGTGATGCCCGAGACGTGTGTGAACGCCGGCCCCAGATCGCGTTCGAAAACGTTAACGAGCGAACCGGCGTAGAGCACGCGGACAGGAGCACCTGCCGCCTCGGCGCCTTGCGGCCCGGGCCATCCGCCCGCCGCGGCGACCACCATCACCGCCGCAGCCAGCGCGCAGTGCAGCGCCGGCCGCAGTTGCCGCCTCACGATCTCAACTCCGACGCACGTTCGCCTTCCGCTTCGAGCACGTGGGCGGCGCCCGCGGGGATGGAGACGCCGACCAGGGTTCCGGGGGCGGGCGGACGGTCCGCGACCCACGCCTCGAGCGAGACGGGCCCGGCCGCGAGCAGCACGGTCGCGCCGGTACGCCTCGGCAGCACCTGACGGACGCGGGCTTCGACTTCGCCGGACCCCACCGGACCGACGCGCAGGCTCTCCGGGCGCACGCAGACCTCAACGTGTTCGGCGCCGCGCGGATGCTCGACGCGCAGCACGAACGGCTCCGCGCGCACGACCGCCAGGCCGTCTTCCCACCGGGCGAGCGTCCCACGCAGCACGTTGGCGGCACCGACGAGGCGGGCCACGGTCGCCGTTCGCGGATGCGCGGCCACGTCTGCGGGTGCGCCCGTCTGCACGACGCGACCCGCGACCAGCACCACGACCGTCTCCCCGAGGACGTGCGCCTCGTCGAAGTCGTGCGTCACCACCACGGCGGGCAGGTCGCGCGCGTCGACCAAGGCGATCAAGTCGCGGCGCAGCTGCTCGCGCACCGGCGCGTCCACGGCGGAGAACGGCTCGTCGAGAAGCAGCGCGCGGGGGTCGCTGGCCAGCGCCCGCGCGAGCGCGACGCGCTGCCGCTCGCCGCTCGACAGATCGGACGGCCGGCGCGGCCCGTAACCGGCCAGCCCCACCGACGCCAGAAGCGCAAGCGCCCGCGTCGGTTCGCGGCCGCGCCACACCCGCCGCATCCCGTACGCCACATTGGCCGCCGCGTCGAGGTGCGGAAAGAGCGCGTCGCCCTGCAGCAGCGCGCCGACCCGCCGGCGCCACGGCGGGACGTTGATCCCCCGCTCCGTGTCGAGCACCACCGCGTCGCCGATGGCCGCGTACCCGCGCGGGGGCACGAGGAATCCGGCGATGCACTGCAGCGTCAGCGACTTTCCGGCGCCCGACGGCCCGAAGAGTACCGTGCGCCGGTGCGCGGACCGGAACGCGACGTCCAGCGAAAAGTCGCCGAGGCGGCAGGCCGCCGCGACGGTCAGCACGGCCGGCGCCGCCTCACCGCGTCCGCTCCCCGCCGACGCCGCCGGCCGCCCGGACCGCGGCGAGCGCAGCGATACCGAGCGCGGCGAGGATCGCCGCGATGGGGAGGGCCGCCCGCAGCCCCTGCGCCCCGAACTGGACGAACAGATACACGGGCAGCGAGTACGGGTGATACGCCAGCATCACGGTCGCGCCGAACTCGCCGAGCGCGCGCAGCCAGACGAGCGGCAGGCCCGCGAGGATGCCCGGCCACGCGAGCGGCAACGTCACGCGAAAGAAAGTCGCCAGCGGCGGCACCCCGAGGGCGTACGAGACGCGTTCGAGCGCGGGATCCACCCCGGCGAACGCCACCTGCGCCGCGACAATGAGGAACGGCGCGGCGACGAAGACCTGGGCGAGGACGATCCCCGGCCAAGCGTCGGCGATCTGGATGTTGCGGGCGTCGAGCCATCCTCCGAGCAGCCCGTACGGGCCGAAGATGGTGAGCAGGAGCAGGCCCCCGGCGAGCGGCGGGATCACGAGCGGCAAGTAGATGGCGCCCGCGACGACCGACTTCCCTCGGAACTCGCCGCGCGCGAGCACGTAAGCGAGCGGCACCCCCAGGACGATCGCAATCGCCGTCGAGATCGTCGCGGTCGCAAGCGAGACGCCGACCGCGCCCGCGCCGGCCGCATCGCGGGCAGCCGCAACCGTATCGGCGCGGCCGAGCGACGCGAGGCCCACGACGAATGGCAGCACGAGATAGACGGCAAGCACGGCGCCGAGGGCCGCGAGCACCGCGGGCAGGCGCCGGGAGGCGCGCACCGCGTCGGACGACGCGGCGCGAGAGAGCCCGCGGACATGAGAACCGCCCGCGCCGGGGAGCGTGCCGATCGTTTCCGATGCCGTTCGCCGCGCCATCGCCCTGCCAGTATACTGGACGCGGCGACGCGTGAAAAAGTGCGGGGCGGCCGGCCCCGCCGGCCGCCCCGCCGCGCCGTATCCGCCGCCGGTTACTGTAACGTCGTGTTCACCGTCGTCGCGGGCGTCCGGACCGCGCCGGTGGCGTCGACCAGCACCGCGGAGATCGTGACGGCCGTCCCCCGCACGGGCGGGCGCGCCGCGAAGGTGACGGACCAGTTGCCGTTCGCGTCCACCGTTACCGTCTGCATTCCCAACGTGCCGCGCAGGTTCGGGGTCGCGCCGGCGCCCGCGTAGTCGGCCCGCACCTGAACGAGCGAACCCGGAGGCGCGGTCCCGGTCACCGTAAGCGGCGCGCGGATGCCGGCGCCCGGCGCCGGGCTGCTGATGACCGGCGCGCCGCCGGCCTGCCCGCGCGGCGGGGAGCTGACCGACACCTGGGCCGGTGCGGCGGCCGTCTCGATCTGTCCCGTGGGGGCCGTGATCGAAACCTCCACGTTGGTGGCGGTCACGTTGTCGCCCGGCTGGATCGCATAGGTGCCGATATACGTGCCGGGCGCGCTGATGAACTCGCGCATCGGCAGCCCTTGCCGGACTCCGTCGATCGAAAACGTCGCGGCGCCGTGGACCGGACCGGTGGCGACCACCGTCATCACGTCACCGGTCATCAGGGGCCGTCCGGTCGGCGAGATTGTCACCGCGCTGATCGGCGCGAGCGCCGCGCCGGCCGGGGCCACGTCGATCCCGTTGGCGACGCCGGCGGCAGAACCGAACGGGTTGGAGGTTGGCGCGATGCCGGCGGCGTGTGTCCCCGCGGATGGTACGCGGGCAGGAGGCGCGGCCGTCGCGCGGGTGCGCGTGATCTGCACCGTCGTCGTCGCGGGATCCCACGCTACGATCGCCCCAAGCGCCCGGCTCACAAACCGGAGCGGAACGAGCGTGCGCCCACCGATCAGCATCGCCGGTACGTCGAGGAACTGCGCCTGTCCGTTCACGAACGCCTGGGGCGACGAGATCTTCAGCGAGACGTTCGCCGCCCCGCGCTTGGCGAGTACGGTCTGCGACGCGGGGTCCCACGAGACGGTTGCGCCGAGCCGTTCAAACACGCCGCGCAGCGGCACCAGCACGCGGCCGTTGCCGATCGCCGGAGGTTGGTCGAACGCTACCCGATGCCCATCCACATAGACCTGAACGTACGGGGCCGGGGTTTGCGCCGCGGCGGCGAACACGAGGCCGGCCGCGAGCACGGCCCCGAGGGCGAAGCCGATCAGAACGCGATGCGGTGGGTCCGTTTGCACAGCGACGCTCCTATCACACCGGGGCGGCCCGTAGAACGCGGGCCGCCCCGGCAGGGTTCCAGGTCCGGTGCACTTACCGCGAGCGAGACACGGGGAGCACTATTGCAACGTCGTGTTGACCGTGGTCGACGGCGACCGGGCCGCACCGGTGTAGTCCACCACCTGCGCGGAGATCGTCACGCTCACGCCGCGAACCGGCGGCGCCTGGGTGAACGCGGCCGCCCAACTGCCGTTCGCGTCGGCCGTCACGGTCTGCGTGCCGAGCGTCCCCCGCACGGCAATGAGGAGAACCGTACCGCTGTAGTCGGCCTCCACGCGGACGAGCGCGCCCGGCGGCGCGGTCCCCGTCACCGTAAACGGCGTGCGGATCCCGCTGCCCGGGGTCGGACTGCCGATCACCGGAGCCCCGCCCGGCGCCGGTGGAATGATCGCCGAGGCGTTGATTGACACCGGACTCGGAGCCGTCGCGGTGAGCAGCTGCCCGTTGGACGCCGTGATGGAGACCACCACGGCGCCCCTGGCAAGGTAGTCGCCGGGCTGGATCTGATAGTTACCGACGTAGGTGCCGGGCTGGTTTGCGGACTCCGTCATCGGAATGCCGGTCCGGAGCCCCTGGATCGCAAAGGATGCCGTGCCGTGTGCGGGACCGATCGCGACGACGGACATCGCGTCACCGACCACCAACTGGCGGCCGCTCGGCGTGACCGTCACCGACGCGAT
Source organism: bacterium (assembly GCA_035691305.1). Classification (NCBI taxonomy): domain Bacteria; species bacterium. The sequence continues at coordinate 23,269 of DASSJF010000060.1, read as the reverse complement.
GCCGGCGGGCGGCGGCGCCGCCGCCGGTGTGAACGTCGCCTGGACGCTCTGGGCGGTGCCGGTCTGGTCCGCCGTCACCTGGACCGCGTCACCGGGCCGCAGCGCCGCCAGCGACACCGGGCCGCTCACGCCCGTGATCGCGTTCATGCGGACGATCGTCGTCCCGGACACGACGTTGTACGTGTACACCTCACCCGTGCCGGTCTGCACCAGCAGTTGACCCGGGTACGTCGTGGCGGCAACGCGCACCACCGTCCCCGAGACCGCCGCGGGCATGACCGGCGGAGCAGGCGTGTACGTGGTCGGCGGGTAGGTCTGCGCCGGCGGATAGGTGACCGACGGCGGAACCGTTATGGGCGCCGCCGCCGCGCCCGAGCCGGCAATCTGGACGGTCGAAGATGCGGCGTCCCACGTCACCCCCGCGCCGAGGGCCTGGCTGACGAAACGGAGCGGGACGAGCGTGCGCCCGCCGACGAGCATCGCGGGAACGTCGAGCGTCTGCGGTTGCCCGCTGACGAACGCCTGCGGCGAGCCGATGCGCAACGAGACGCTGGTCGCGCCGCTCTGCGCGAGCACGGTCTGCGAGATGGGGTCCCACGTCACCGTCGCGCCGAGGCGCTCGAACACGCCGCGGAGCGGGACGAGCACCCGGCCGCCGACGATCACCGGCGGCTGGTCGAACGCCACCGGGGCCCCGTCCACAAAGACGCGCACGTACGGGGCGGCCGTTTGCGCCGCGGTCGTAGAAGCGAGGCCGGCGCTCATCGCGATCACGACCGCGATCGTGAGCAGCCGGCGCTGCGAAGTAGTCAGCACTGTCGATACCTCTCCTCCCTTTCGGAGAATCGCTGTTCGCTCATGCACGGATCAAGACAGATGTTCCTCACGCCGGGCGTTTGAAAACCTCCCCGCATGTGAAGACTTTATGAAAAGCGGCGGCGGGAAGAGGGCGCCGCCCTCCTCCCGCCGACAGGCGCGAACAAACTGCCGGAATTACATCCCGTGCTGCTGGTTGACGATGCGAACCGCCTCTTCACGGGTCAGCCACTGGCTGGTCTGCTGAAACACCAGGTACCGCAGGTAGCCGGCGAGGGACATGAAGTTGGCTTCCGCCGCGAAAGGCTTCAGATTGGCCACGTTCGGGTATTGGCCCTGAGTCTGCGTCGTCGCGGGCGCCGGGGTCGCCGGTTGAGTCGCGGGCTGCGCCGGGGGACTGTACTGAGCCATCGCGGCGCCGGCGAACGCGGTCGTGAAAACCATTACGCCAAGAGCAAGCAACGTGATCTTGCGCATATGATCCTCCCTCGTGTGTGTGTGAACAACCGTGCTCTCTTCCGTACGCGCTATCGAGTCTCTCTCGGACTTCCGGCCCGGCGAGCAGCCGTCGAGGCCGGGGCAGTGCCTTACGTTGGTAGGTCGAACCATGCCGGGTACGCGCAGCGTCGGTCCACCCGCCGCGTTTCGGTCAGCGCAGAATCATGTGACCGGTCGCGGCCAGGATGAGCAGACCGAGGAGCAGGAATATCATGCTCTATCCACCCCCTCTCAATGCCCTATCGTGTGACGCCATATTATTTTCCCTGACAAGAAACGGACCAAACGCCAAACGCGGAGCCGATCGGCGGGCGTCGAGCGAGAGGGTGACGCGCTAGACGGGCGGCCCCGGAAGCGGCAGTTCGACCGGACGGCCGTCACGCACCGCGCGATATGAGGCTTCGACCAGCTCGGTGGCCCGGTAGCCGTCGAGCGCCGTGACGGCCGGCGCCCGCTCGCCGAGCACGGCGTCGATGAAGAGACGGTCCTCGGTGACATAGCCCCACTTGTGCTCAAACGGCATCGCGGCGCAGTCGATCCCCTCGACTTCCTCGCGCGCGCCGGGGCTGAACTGCGCGCGCTCCATCTCCTCGGTCGCGACCGACATGTGGTCGCCGTAGATCTCGATCCGCTCCGATGGGAACAGCCAGCTCGCGTGTGCGACGCTCGTAACCGACGCGATGAGCCCGGTGTGGAACCGGACGAGCAGCGTAAACGCGTCGGGCTCCCCGTAGAACGTCCGGCGCGCCCACCCCTCCACCTCGGCCGCGTCTCCAAACAAGAAGCGCGCCATGTCGAATAGGTGGACCGGCGTCTCGTACAGGTATCCGCCGGTGACCTTTGGGTCCGACGTCCACGGCGGCTGGCGCAGCTCGCCGCGGTTGTGCTTCAGCTGCGCCGCGACGGGCCGGAGGCGCCCGGCATCGATCAAGCCGCGCGCAAACGCGTACACATTGGCGAACCGCCGGTTGAAGCCGACCTGGTAGACGCCGCGCGACCGCTCGGCGGCGCGCAGGATCCTCAGGGCGCCCTCGAGCGATGTCGCCATCGGCTTCTCCGAGAACACGTGCGCGCCGTGTTCGAGCAGCCTCAGCACCGGCTCGACGTGGTGCGTGTTCGGCGTCGTCACGTAGACGGCGTCGGCGCCGGCGTCAAGAAGCGCGGCGAGCGTGGGAAGCGGAGACGTCCCCGCCTCGGCGGCGAGCCGGGCCGCGGCGGCGGGGACCGCGTCGGCGATCCCGACCAGCGCAACGCGCCGGTCGGCCTTGAGGTTGAGCGCGTGAATGCGTCCGATGAAGCCCGCGCCGAGGATGCCGACTTTGACGGTCATGCCGCCGTGCGCCCTCCGTCGACGGGAATGACCTGCCCCGTAACGTAGTCCGACGCCGCGGACGCGAGGAAAACCGCCACGCCCTTCAACTCACCGGGCCGGCCGATCCGGCCGAGCGGAATCTGCGCTTCGACCCGCGCCTGGTTGCGCTCGAGCAGCGATTCCGTCATGCGCGTGCGGAAAAACCCGGGCGCGATGGCGTTCACGTACACGCCGTGCGGAGCCCATTTGACGGCCAGGTCGCGGGTGAACGCGATGACGCCGCCCTTGGCTGCGCTGTACCCGATCGTGTCCAGCACCTCGGAAGGGTTCCCGACAAGTCCGGCGATCGAGGCGATGTTGATCACCTTGCCGTAACGGCGATCCACCATCAGGCGCCCGACCGTCTGGGTCACGACGAACGTACCCGTCAGGTTCGTCTCCAGGACGCGCTCCCACCGGTCGAACGGCATCTCGAGCACGGGCGCGCCCCACGTCGCGCCCGCGTTGTTGACCAGGATGTCGATCGCGCCGAACCGGGCCACGACCGCATCGACCAGCGCGCGCACCGCGTCCGGCCGCGCGATGTCGCACGTCGCCGCCATGCACGCGACGCCGGCCGCCCGCAGGCCCCGCTCCGCCTTCCGCAGCCATTCCTCCCGCCGCGCGGTGATCGCCACGGCCGCCCCCGCCTCGCCGAGCCCCTCCGCGATCTCCAGGCCGAGGCCGCGTGAACCGCCGGTGACGAGCGCCACCCGGCCGGAGAGGGTGAAGAGGTCCGGTACGCGCATGCGCTTAGGCCACGTACGAGCCGGCCTCGAGGAGGCGCGCGGCGATGCGCCGGCCCAGATGAAACGTGTCGGGGGGCATACCGTCCAGCAGCCGGCGCACCGCGTCGAGGCGCGTCCGCAACGCCTCGCCGTCGAGCAGCGACGCGAGCACGCGGCGGCAGGAGCCGTGCACCCGCGCGATGCCGGCGGCCGTCCCGGCCCGAACCAGGTCGTCCCGTCCCTCGTGCGGGGTCCGGAGCGCGCGCAGCAGTCCGCTTTCCATCGCGAAGGTTTCGATGATCGTGTCCGCGACCGCGGCGAGCACTTCCTGTTGATCGCCGATCCCGTCGCCGTGGCGCTCGACCGCGAGCCCGGTAACCAGCAGGCAGGCGTGCTTCGCCCTCTCGATTTGGTCGCGGAGGTCTGTGAGCGGCCCGCCGTCCCGAGCGCCCTGCGGAGGTGCCGGCAGCGATCGGGTTTCAGCCGCGGTCCGGCAGGCCTCGAGCAGCGGCAGGCGACCCCGCTGCGCTCGGCGCAGCAGCATCCCGGTGATCAGCAGCCGGTTGATCTCGTTCGTGCCCTCGTAGATGCGGCTGATCCGGGAATCGCGGTACTGGCGCGCCGCCGGGTACTCCTCGATGAACCCGGACCCGCCGTAGATTTGAACAAGCTCGTCCATGACGAAGTCCGCCGCCTCTGACGCATAGACCTTGTCGACGGCGCACTCGACGGCATACTCTTCAACCGCCCGCACCACCGGACCGCTCGCCCGCGCCGCCTCGATGAGCCCGCCCGTGCGGTAGATCATGCTCTCGAGCAGGTAGATCCGCACCGCCATCTCGGCGAGCTTCTGCTGAATGAGGCCGAACGACGCGATTGGACGCCCAAACTGCCGGCGCTCCATCGCATAGGCGATCGCCTGACGTAGCGCGCGCTTCGACGCGCCGGCGCAGGCGACCGCCAGCTTGAGGCGGCCGATGTTCAGAATGTTGAGCGCCACGCGGTGTCCGGCCCCGACCTCGCCGAGCACGTTCTCCGCGGGCACGCGGGCGCTGTCGAAGAACACGCTCGCGGTCGACGAGCCTTTGATGCCCATCTTGTGCTCTTCCGGGCCGATCTCGAGACCCTCGAACTTTCGCTCGACGATGAAACCCGTGAAGCGCTCGCCGTCGACCTTCGCATACGTCGTAAACAGGTCGGCGAAGCCGGCGTTTGTGATGAACTGCTTGGTCCCGGTGAGCCGGTAGGCCTGTCCGTCCTCCGCGAGGACCGCGCGGGTGCGTGCGCCGAGCGCGTCGGATCCCGCGGTGGGTTCGGTGAGCGCGTACGCGCCGACGGTCTCTCCCGACGCCAGTCCCGGCAGGTACCGCCGCTTCTGCGCCTCGTTGCCGAAGTACACGATCGGCAGGGTCCCGATACCGGTGTGGGCCCCGAACGACACGGCGAAAGAGCCCCGGCTCATCGTTTCAGAGACGAGCAGCGACGTGATGAAATCGAGGTCGGAGCCTCCATACGCCTCGGGCACGTCGACGCCCAGAAACCCCAGCCCACCGAGTTTCACCAGAAGCCGCCGCATCAGCGGATAGTTGTGGGTTTCTAGCTCGGCCGTGCGCGGCTCAACCTCGGCCTCGAGGAAGTCGGTGAGGCTGCGCGCCGCGAGGCGGTGCTCGGTCGAAAAGTCTTCGGGGGTGAACACGTCTCGCGGCCCGGCCGCCGTGATGAGGAATCCGCCGCCCGTGACCGCGCGCGTCACATCCATAACGTCACGCCCACCCCCTATGCGCGCTCGAAGACCCCGGCCGCGCCCATGCCCCCGCCGATGCACATCGTCGCCACACCGTACCGGGCGTTCCGGCGCGCCATCTCATACAGCATCGTCACGGTGATGCGCGCGCCGCTGCACCCGAGCGGATGCCCGAGGGCAATCGCGCCGCCGTTCGGGTTGAGCCGCGATTCGTCGAGCTCGAGCCGCCGGGCGACCGCGACGGCCTGTGAGGCGAACGCTTCGTTCAACTCGATCACGTCGATGTCTTGCAACCGGACCCGCGCCTGGTGCAGCGCCTTCGGGACGGCCTCCACGGGCCCGATTCCCATGACCTCCGGCGGCACGCCGGCGACGGCGAACGAGCGGAAGACGCCGAGCGGCGCAAGACGCATCCGCTCCGCCGTCTCGTCGGCCATCACCACGACGGCCGCCGCGCCGTCGCTCGTCTGCGACGAGTTGCCGGCGGTCACAACCCCGTCCTTGGCGAACGCCGGCGGGAGCGCGCCCAGCTTTTCGAGCGAGGTGTCGGCGCGCACCCCCTCGTCGGACGCAAACGTCACCTCCCGCGCGACCGGCCGGCCGCCGTCGTCGTCCCACCGCCGGACCGCGAGCGGCAGCACCTCGTCTTTGAACCGGCCGGCCGCGATCGCCGCGGCGGCCCGCTCGTGGCTGCGCAGGCTGAACGCGTCCTGGTCCTCGCGTGAGACTTCGAACCGCCGCGCCACGTTCTCCGCGGTGAGGCCCATCGAGAGGTACACCTCCGGCCACTCGTCGGCGAGATGCGGGTTCGGGGCGTACTTGTTGCCGCGCATCGGCACGTGGCTCATGCTCTCGACGCCGCCCGCCACCGCGACGCTCACCTGCCCCGTCATCACCTCGTACGAAGCCAGGGCGATCGCCTGGAGACCAGACGAGCAGAACCGATTGATCGTCTGCCCGCAGGTCGTCACCGGCAGCCCCGCGCGGAGCGCCGCCGCCCGCGCCATGTTGAGGCCCTGCTCGCCCTCCGGCAGCGCGCACCCCAGGATCACGTCCTCGACCGCCGCGGGGGCGAGGCCCGGCACGCGGCGCACCGCCTCCCGGATCACCGCCGCCGCCAGTTCGTCCGGGCGCGTATCCCGAAGCGAGCCGCGCGGCGCCTTGCCGATCGCGGTCCGCACCCCTGAGACAATCACCGCATCACGCATCGCAGCACTCCTCCGTCAGTTGCGAAGCGGCCGGCCGGTCTGCAGCAGGTGCCGCATCCGCTCGCGGGTCTTCGCCTCGCCGAGCAGTCCGAGAAGCGCTTCGCGCTCCAGGTCCAGCAGATAGTCTTCGGCGACCGCGGTTCCCTCCGGAACGGCGCCGCCGCTCATGACGTGCGCCAGCCGGCGGCCGACCGCTTCGTCGAACGGCGTGATCTGCCGGCCGGTCTTCAAGATGTAGAGCGTTTCGTAGAGCGCGGCGCGCACCCGCTCGCCGCCGACCCGAATGCGCTGCGGCAGCGGCGGCCGGTAGCCGGCGCGGACCATGGCCAGCGCGGCTTCCTTCGCGTCCTGGATCAGCCGCTCGGTGTCCATCGTCACGCCGTCCGCCTCCCGCAGGTACCCGAGGCGCCGCGCCTCGAACGCGGATTGCGAGATCTTCGCGCGGGCGATCGACTCGAACGCCCACTGCACGAGGGGCAGCGGGTCGGCGATGACGTCCGGCGGAAGACGGGCCTGCAGCCGCCGCACGAGCTCCGTCGTGCCGCCGCCGGCGGGGACGAGGCCGGCCTCCGGCTCGACGAACCCCATGTTCGTCTCGGCCGCCGCCTGGAGGCGCGGACAGGCGAGGCAGATCTCGGCGCCGGCCCCGAGCGCCCTCCCGCGCGGCGCGCCGACGACGGGCTTGGGCGCCCGCCGGATGCGCCGCGTTAGCGCCTGCAGACGACGCGTCCGCTCGTCCACCGCGGCCCACCGCCCCTCGTCCGCGAGGGTCAGCAGCTCTTTCAGGCTCGCCCCGGCGCAGAAGTCGCGCGCCTGAGTCCCGATGACGAGTGCCTCGAACTCGCCCTCCAGCCGGTCGAGCGCGCTCTCCAGCACCCGCATCACATCGAGGGAGATCGCGTTCAGCGGCGCGTGCAGCGCCGCGCAGACGACGCCGCCCCCGAGGTCGAGCAGCGACGCATCCCGATTCCGCTCGAGAGGGCGCTGCGTGCGCGCAAGGTCGGCAAGCGCGAGCGCGCCCGGTGTCTCCGGCACGGGGCGGTACGCGCCCGCCGCCGTGTCGAAGAATTGGCGGCGGCCCCCGCTCTCACGATAGAATCGCCCGTCGCCGCGGCGTATCACGTCCTCCACGGCGGGCGGGACGGCCGCGCCGTCGGCCCGAAGCCGCGCCGCGACGTCCGCGGGGCCGAGCGCGTCCCACAACTCGAACGGACCAAGCTCCCAGTGGAAGCCCCACCGCATCGCGCGGTCCACGTTCACGACGTCGTCGCTGATCTCCGGCAGCACCCGCGCCGCGTAGGCGAGCGTGCGGCCGACGAGCCGCCACACGAACCACGAAGCGCGGTCCTCGCCGTGGAGCAGCGCGCGGAGGCGCTGGCCGATCTCGGGGACGCCGGCTACCGCCGCCACGGACGGCAGGTTCGGAGCCCTCTGGGGCCGGTACTCGAGGGTCTCGAGATCCACGACCATCGTTTCGCCGTTGCGCCGCCAGTAGTAGCCGCGGCCGGTCTTGGCGCCGAGCCACCCCCGCTCGACCATTCCACGCAGCGGCGCCGGCGGATTGAAGACCTCGCGGTCCGGGTCGCCGGGCAGGCTCTGGTAGACGTTCCGGCGCACGTGATACGACGTGTCGAGCCCGACGAGGTCGCTGAGGCGGAACGTGCCGGTCCGGGGCCGGCCGATGAGGGGCCCCGTGAGGACGTCCACCTCCTCGACCGTGTAGCCGCCCTCGAGCGCCAGGCGGATCGCGAGGCACGAAGTGAACGCCCCGATGCGGTTGCCGATGAAGTTCGGGGTGTCTTTCGCCTTGACGATCCCTTTGCCGAGCACCCGTCCGATGACGTCCTCGGCGTCCGCGAGCACCGCCGGGAGCGTGTCCGCCGACGGGATGACCTCGACGAGGCGCATGAAGCGCGGCGGGTTGAAGAAGTGCGTGCCGAGGAAGTGCTGCCGGAACGCGTCCGAGCGGCCCTCGAGCATCGCGTTGATCGAGAGGCCGCTCGTATTGGAGCTCACCAGCGCCCCGGGCCGCCGGTGCGCCTCGAGCCGGGCGAGAAGCGCCCGCTTCGCCTCGAGGTTCTCGACGACGGCTTCGATAACCCAGTCGCACTCCCGGGCGTGGTGCAGGTCGTCCTCGATGTTACCGGGCGTGACGAGCGACGCGAGTTCGGGGGTCATGAACGCCGGCGGGGAGATGCGGAGCGCCCGCTCCTTGCCCGCCCGCGCGAGCCGCGAACGCACCGCCGGATGCTCCGGACCGCGTCCCGCCTTGCGGTCTTCGTCCGTCAGCTCGCGCGGCACGACATCCAGGAGCCAGACCGGCACGCCGGCGTTCGCGAAGTGTGCCGCGATGGCGCTCCCCATGACTCCCGCGCCGATGACCATCGCCCGCCGGATGCGCACGCGGTTCTCCCCCGACTAGTGGACCGGGCGTTCCTGTCCGGCCCAGTACCGGTCGCGCAGCTGCGCTTTCAGGATCTTGCCGGTTCCGCCCTTCGGCAGCGCGTCGAGGAACTCGACGGACTTCGGCATCATGAAACCGGCGAGCCGTTCCCGGCAATGCGCGAGGATGTCGGCCTCGCCGGCCGCCGCACCGGGCTTGAGCACGACGAGGGCCTTCGGGACCTCGCCCCATTTCTCGTCGGGGACCGGAATGACGGCGCATTCGAAGACCGCGGGGTGGGCGTAGAGCGCGTTCTCGATCTGAACGGAGGAGATGTTCTCGCCGCCGCTGATGATGATGTCCTTCTTGCGGTCGACGATGTTGACGTAGCCCTCCGAATCGATGTTGGCCATGTCGCCCGTGTGGAACCAGCCGTCGCGGATCGCGGCCGCGGTGGCCTGCGGGTCCTTGAAGTAGCCGTCCATCACGACGTTGCTGTGGGTGACGATCTCCCCGACGGCCTCACCGTCGGCCGGCACGTCGCGGCCGTTCTCGTCGACGACCCGAACCTCGACCCCCAGGATCGCGTAACCCGTCCGAGCCCGCCGCTCGAGCTGCCGCTCCGGCGATTCGTGTGACAGGTGCGCCTTGGGGCGCGCGAGCGTCAGGACCGGGCTGGTCTCGGTCAGCCCGTACCCGACAAACATCTCGCAGCCCAGTTTGTCGATGATTGCCTTGACCAGCGCGGGGGCGGGCGGCGCTCCGCCGCTCATCGCCAGCCGCAGGCTGCGCAAGTCGTACCGGCCGAGGTCCGGATGATTGACCAGCGCATTGAAGATGGCCGGGACGCCGCGAAGCTCCGTGACGTGCTCCTTCTGGATGAGGCGGAAGATTTCGACGGGGTCGATCTTGCGCAGCATGACGTGGGTGCCGCCGAGGGCGGTGATGGTGTGCGGCGCACCCCAGCCGTTCACGTGGAACATGGGCACGATGTGCAGCATCACCGATGCGTCCGTGTCGCCCTTGCCGATGATCGCGTACAGCGCGTGCAGGTAGAGCGACCGGTGGGTCAGCGCTACCCCCTTCGGGCGCCCGGTCGTGCCGCTCGTATAGAACAACTCGGCGATGCCGTGCTCGTCGACCTCGGGATCTTCCCGCATCGGCGTCGCGCGCGCGAGCAGCGCTTCGTACTCGTCTCCGAAGGCGGGGGGGCCGTCCGGCTCGACGGACACGAAGCGGCGCACGGTCTCGAGACCCGGGCGGATCGTCTCGACCATCGGCGTGAAGTCTTTATGAAAGAACAGCGCGCGGCTCTCGGCGTGGTTGAGGACGTACGTGATGTCGTTCGGATGCAGGCGGATGTTGATGGGGTTGAGGATCGCCCCCGCCTGCAAGACGCCGTAGTACGCCTCGAGCAGATGATGGGTGTTGTAGGTGAGAAACGAGACGACCTCGCCGGGCCGGACGCCCGCGTCGCGAATCGCCGCGGCGAGGCGCCGGGAGCGCTCGCCGAACTCGGCGTACGTGAAGCGCTTCTCGCCGTCGACCACCCCGACCTTGTTGCCGAAGAGCGTCTCCGCGCGGCGTCTGAACTCGAGCGGTGTAAGCGGAACGTTCATCGCCCGGCCCTCCCCTCGCTCCGTCGGCGGTCGCCGTCGATCACCGGCGGGTGGAGCGCGCCGGAAAGTCGCGCCGATCGCGGACTACGTCCCTCCCGTGCCCGCCTCGGCGTTCCGGCGGCGGTTCATTTCGCCGCGGCAGGTGCTACGTCTTGCCCTCTCGCGGCCTGGGTGGCGTCTGACGCGGGGCGCGGCGGGGTATACAGAATACAGTGCGTCGTCGACGCCGGGCCCCGTCGTTTACTGCCCGAATCGGGGGGCCCCGGGGCTTTGGTCGCGACGGCACGAAAGGGGGAAGAGGATGGCCGGCTGGTTGAAGTCGCTCCAGAAGCGCGAAATGTGCGAGGCGGCGAAGAACGTCATCATCGCGTGGTCGCTCGTCTGCGCCGTCGCGCTGATCGCCGGGCTGTCGGCGGCCGCGGATATGGACAACGTCGTGACCCGCGCGTTCGTGAAGGTGCTCACGATTGATTTCTGGGCGGTCGTCTGGGCGTATCCGGTGTTGGGACTGGGCATCATCGCCTTTGTCACGTCGCCCAGGGCGTCCGCGGTTACGAAGGCTCGCTGAGCGGAGCCGTGCTCTCCCGACCAACGGGCCGGGGCTTCCACCCGGCCCGTTGGTCCGTCGGTGGACAACCTACAGGTTCAAGGACGTGACTGGCGCCCCGTCAACGATGGCCGCAGAACGTGACTCGGCTGGGGTTGAAAAATCGAAAACGGCGTCCGCATAACCGTTACCTGGCAATAGATGCTCCGGGGTGCGGCGTCGAAATACCGGAGAAGCGCGGGACACTGCACCACGAGGCCATTCAGGCGGTACCAGTGACCGCCGTCACGCTCTTCCGCCCAGTTCAGCACGAACCGGTAGCCCGGCCATTGGAACGGGGCGGCGGCGAAGGCGATCATCAACCGTTGGGCAGACCGCGAGGCCGCCTGATCCCACACCTTCGCGATCGCGTCCGTTGACCCAAGAAGGACGGGTCTTGCGCGCAACCCTCTCACGGGGTCGTCGAAGACCCACGTGCCGCCCCACCGGTACGGTTTGATAACGTTCATCGCGCCCACCATGCCACGTCCCTCGTCGATCGCTGCTCTCCCCCCAACCAATGAGGGGCGACGAAACGACTCTCGTGGTTGCGGCCGACACCGGGCCGTTCCAGAGATGCGTCTGCGCTCCCTCTATCGAACGGAGGTCCGGCCCGCCTCGTAGGGCGGGTCCTTGTGCGTATCCTTCAATCCACCGCCCCAAGGGGGATCGCCGCCGCTCTCCCTAATTGACGGTAATCCTCCGCCGAATCTCCCCGCGCTGGAAGGCGTCGCAATTCGCTTGGAAGTCTAAACGGGCCGGAACCGGACCACAAGAGCATCGGGGCTTGATCCGAGGAGTCGTGTCGAGCGCAGTTCTTCGCGTGCGCGGGCTCCGGGCGACGGGTTGGAATGCCCCGGAGGCACGTCGACATGGCACCGTCTCGACAAATCCGGTCCGCGCTCAGAGCGATCGCCGCCGTAATCCTGCTCGTCATCGCCTCTGGGCCCGCGACGCCCGTACGCGTCTCCGCCGACAGCCCGAATGAAGTCTTCAGCATACCCGCTCCAACGATCGCCGTCCGCCCCAACGCGCGCCTGGAGGAGGCGGTCCTCCAGTGGCTCAACGACATGCGCGTGGGCCAGCATCTGCGCCCTCTGCAGGTAGACGTCATGCTCAGGGCGATCGCCCGAGCATATGGTCAGGAGATGTTCGAGCACGGCTATCTATCCCACGTCTCCCGGGACGGCCGTACGCTTGAGGACCGTTTGGGCGGCCGCGGACTTCGCTTCAACGTCGTCGGGGAGAACCTTGCCTACGCGCCCGACATTCGCGCCGCCGATCTCGCCCTGTGGCAAAGCGCGCCTCACCGGCGCAACATCATGTATCCCGCGTTCCGTGCCGTCGGCATCGCCGTGATCGACGGACGCGACGACGGCGTGATCGTTGTGGAGGATTTTTCGGACACTTCGCCCGCGGTCGAGACCGCAGGCCAAGCGTCAATCGCTGCCGGCGGCCGCGCCGGCGGTGGCCGCACCGGAGCGCCGAGACCGTAGCCGCAGACGGCGCAGCGCACGGCGGCCCCGGACACCGAGAACGCCCGCGGCGAGCCGGCGGGTACGGACTTCGAGCAGCGACGCGACCAGCCCAGGGTACACCCGGACAGTGTCCTTATCGAGCCAGCGCATCAGCGCCACCTGGAGAAGCGCCGCACTTGCCGTGTCGCCCCGAAGCAGTCGCCGCCGGATCAGCGCGCCCAAGTGGCGGTTGACGGCCGGGCCCCGGAGCGGCGCCAGCCGGTCGAGCGCCGCGGGGGCCACTGCCGCCCCCAAGAGCTCCGCCGCGGTGCCGAGCGTCGTGCGGAGGGCGGATCGCGCCCGGGGCGCGGTCACCGCCGCCTCCACCACCTGCCCCCAATCGACCGAGCAGCACCGCGTTACTTCCGCCATGTCCCGCAGGTACCGCAGTCGTGGCCGGCAACCCCACACGTGTTTTACGAAATGCGCCGCGAGCGCGACCAGCATGTCCGCCGGGCCAAGGAGAAGCACCGGCTCGCCCTCGACCGTGCCGGACAGTGCGCGACGGAGCATGCCGTCGCAGTTCAGGCCCAGGGAGACCGGCCCGGCGTCAAGACGCCAGTGAACGTCGACGGGGACCCGCCGCCATGAAGCATCCCAGTAGACCCGTTCGCCGACGTCGTCGACGGTGGCGGCGCGATCGGTCGTGTACCCCGCCTGGATCAGGACGCGTTCGGCGGCGCCGCGGTCCGATAACGGCACCAGCAGGTCGAGATCGTGGAACCCTCGCCCGCCTCCGGCGTAGACAAAACGGGACAACGCCGCGCCTTTGAGGAGTGCCGCGGCGACTCCGGCCCGACGAAAGCGCCGAAGCAGCGCGGCAAGCTGCACATACGCGGCGGCGGCGTGGGCCCGCGACCGAGCATCCGCGGCGGCCAGCGCACGACGCACCTCCTCGGGAACGACGGCACCGTATCGCTCGATCGTCGCGGCAAGGACCAGACTCGAGACCTGCTCGCGGGCGGCAAGCGCGGCGAAGCGATCCCATTCGCGCCGGAGCGGCGCCGCAGGCGCCCCGCCGTCCGGCCGGAGGAGCGCGACGAGGAGTTGTTCCGCCGCCGTCGGAACGCCGAGGCTCGGCGGACCCGACGCTTGTGCGCGACCGGACGGCGGGCCAGACCTCATCCGTACCCGCAGAGCGTACCGGAGCGCCGAGCTTCATCGTACGCCCAGCGGACGGCGAGCACGCCCGCCGGCACGGCGACAGCACACCAGACGAGCAGCGCGAGCGCAGGAGCCCGCAGGTCCGAAGGTCCGGCATTGCGCAGCGCGGCAAGCCTCAGACCGTGGAGCGCGTGCGTCAGAGGCAGGATCTCCGCGACGGCGCGCGCCCTCGGCGGCAAAACGTCGATCGGATACAGCAAGCCGCTGAGCAAGGCGCCCGCCGCCGCCGCGAGTCCGGTGAACGGTTCCGCGCGTCGAAAGAACAGCACGAATGCGGTGGAGAACAGGCCAAGTGCGCCGAACGCCGCCAGAGCGAGCACCGCCATCACGGCGACGCCGGGCAGGTTCACCTGCGACAGGTCGACGTGGAACAGCATCAACCCGAAGCCGAGGTACAGTAGGGTCTGCAGGGCCGCGACGGTCATGGGCCACACGCAGACGCTTGCCGCCAGGATCCATCTCGGAACAGGCAGCGTCAGCAGCGCGTCGAGCGTCCCGCCGATCTGCTCCTGCCGCGTCGCGGCGGCGCACGCGCCCATGGCGGACATGAGGAACCCGGAGCAGGCGACCCCGACGATCACGAACGCAAAATAGTCGCCGCCGTACGGCCGGAGGGACGGCGTGTCCCGGTGGACCAATCTGCCCACGTAGTAGAGCACCGGCGTCGCAAAGAGCACGGCCGAGGCCTGCCACGCCAGGCCCACGGCGGACGATCTGGCCAGTCGCCAGTCCCGCCGAACGCAGGCGACGATCTGATAGACCGGCCTCATCGCCGCAGCGCTACCGCCGACCGGTACTGGGATTCCAGACAGGCCGTCCCCGGCGCGACGTCGACGATCTCGCCGACGCCGCCGTTCACCAGAAAGGCGACACGGTGACACAGGCGCTGCGCTTCGTCAAGACTGTGGGTGGCCAGGACGACGGCGGCGCCGCCGCGGGCCAGGCGCGCCGTGAGCGCCAGCGCCCCCGATGCCGCAAGTGGGTCGAGGCTTCGGGTGGGTTCGTCCAGGAGCAGGGCGCGCGGCTCCCCGAGGAGCGCGCGAGCAATGCCGAGACGCTGGCGCAGACCGGCGGAGTACTCTGCGACGGGCCGCCGCCCCATGTGGCCGAGGTCCACCAGGTCCAGCACCTCATCCGCGCGGCACCGCGCCTTCCTGGGCGGCATGCCGAGCAGGCCGGCGAAGAACTCCAAATTCTCGCGTGCGCTCAGGCGCCAGTAGAACCCCCGGTCTTCCCCCGACGCCAAGCCCACAAGCCGCCGGACGCGCCCAGGCTCTCGGATCAGATCGGCGCCGCCGATTGTTGCGGTTCCTGTCGACGGCGGGAGCAGCGTGGCCAGCAGGCGCAGCAGGGTCGTCTTGCCGGCGCCGTTTGGTCCCATAATGCCAAAGATCTCACCCGGCGCCACGCTCAGCGTCACGCCCCGCAACGCCTGCACGGGCCGGCGCCGCACGCCCCAAAACCCGGCGCCGTAGGTCTTACCGAGATTCCGCGTCTCGATCATCTGCACCCATGTGGCTCAGCGCCGCCGCGAGGGCGGCCGGTCTCGTGGCCTGCAACTGGACGCAACGCGCCGTTCGCACGGCGCGGGCCCAGGCGCGAAATGCATCGTCGACGCGAACGCCGTACCGGAACGACGACGCCTGTTGCGCCAGGCGCAGCATCGCCGCGGCGCGGGATAGCTCCCGGAGTCGCGGCGGATCACCACGTTCCAGGAAGACCACCGTTCGCAGCGGAGCCGCGCGGGCCAACCGAATCGGCAGATGAAACCTGACGGCTCCCTGGGTGGCGACCTGCCTCCCCGGCGGTAATGGCCCGGCCGCGCGAGCGGTCCAGGGCTTGACGGCCATCGGCAGATGAAAGGCCAACACGGTGCCGGCCTCGGGATCGAGCAGGGCGACTTCGTCGGACAAATAGGCGGCGCCGCAGGTCAGCAGCGCCGACACGGTGGAGGTCTTCCCGGCGCCGCTGTCGCCCACGAGAAGCAGCGCGCCGTCGTGGATGGCGACGCTTCCGGCATGCACAAAGACAAGCCGGCGGAGCAGCATCGTCACTGTGGCGACGATCTGGCCCGTGAGGACTTCGAGCCACCGTTGCCGCGGAACGCGGATCGACCACAGTTCGTGTCCGGAGACCTCTCCCACCGCATGACTTCCGTCGGCGGCGATGGTCACGTGGAGTTGAGGCAACGCCTCGGCGTCGCACCGGAGGGACGCGAGAACCGCGTCCGCCGGGTCGGTCATCCATCGCGGCCCCTCCAGCATGGCAACACGGGCGTGCCCGGCCGGCGTTCCGCGTTCGTCCGCGGCTACTCCGTCCATTCGACTGCCGGACGAACCCACTGCCTGCCCACCCGCATAACCATCCCGGCGCGCTCGAGTTCGGCCAGCACCTCTTCAACGTCGCTCCAAGGCCTCGGGAGACGGAACGCTTCTGAAGTCTCGCGGCCGGCGTCCGCGGACGGCTCGGCGCACGATTCCCACACCGCGGCGGCGTGGGGCTCGAGACGAATCAGACGGCCCGTCTCACGGTCGTGAAACACCATCTCACCGTCCAAACGGGCGCCGAGGTAGCGGGCGACCGTCAACGGAGGGCCTCGGCCGAGCGAACCCTCCCCGGCGAGATGGGACCGCGAGACGCCGGCGCGGCGGCGACGGCGGTGAGATGTGCGAAGACGACGAGGCGAAACGCGGCGCTGTACGGCGGCGAGCAGGTGACCAACGCAAGTTCTGCGCGGGACCCGTTCAGTACGTCCGAATTGGAGGGACGCACGGTGATCTGCCGCTCCACCGCATAGGTGTACCGGCGGTGTTTGTACAGCAGAACGACCACATCCCCCGGCCCCAGTTCGCCGATACGGAAGAACGGCGCGCTGTACGTCGTACGATGCCCCGCGATCGCGACAACGTCCCCGGGGACTTTCACCCCAGATTCGGCCGGCGGGTCTGCGGGGTCCGACGTGCCGTCCACAAGACGACCGGCCGCGGCGACGCGGTCCGCGACCGGTGGAAAGGGCGTCCACGAGATATGGCCGACTCCATATGCGCGAAGATTGTCGACTGTGGCCCCGTTCGGCACATACCGCCGGACGCCGAGGCGCGGAATTTCGAGGACCAGGGAATCGCCTGCACGGTCGCCGGTGCCGTGCTCCCATGACGCCAGCGCCTTGTCCTGAATCTCAGCGGTCACGTAGCCGGTCAGCAGTATGCGCGAAATCGGCCACGCGATGAACGCCGCGCCCGCGATGAAGCAGACCGTTGACAACCCGGCCAGGACGCGGACCTCGACCGGCCGTCGTGCCCTCATCGATGCGAACGTCGTTTCCCCGCCGCGCGCCGCGACCGCTCCCGCAGGAATGCACCCAAGCCGATGAGCTCCAGGCCCACCAGCGCGGGGAGCCACAACTCCTCACCGGTGAAAGGCAAACGGGGACGACGGGGTGCCGTAGCCAGCCGCGGGCCGGACGAAAGCGTCGGCGGCTTAACCGGCGTGGGCCCTTTCGGCAACACGACAATACCGGGTCGCGTTGCGGGTACGGCGGTGGCAGCCGGGGGCACGCTAGGGGCCGCGGGAACGGAACGCGGAAGGGTGCTCGGACCGCTCCCCGGGACGGCAGCCGGGCCGCTCGGCGCCGTTGGGACAGGCGCGGCCGGTGTCGCGACGACCGGAGGCGCCGCGCCGGGCGCCCCGGGCTGCGCCGTCGGAGCCGATGGCGGCGCTCCTGCCAGCAACGGGGCAAACAAGAGTCCAATCAGCGGAAGAAGGAATGGAGCCGCGCTCCCGCCGCCGGTACCGCCCGTCGACCCTCCCGAAACGGGCGGCGGGACGGGGGAAAACGAGACGGCGCCGATGTGAAGCGACAGCGGTTGGACCGTAATGCCGTATCGAGACACCGCGGTTTCCCCTCACGCGCTCCTTCTATAGATTCTTGTACACACTATTTTGACGCGCGCGATGTGATTGTAAATACTACCTTTGGAGGAGTTTTCGAGGAGGAATCGCGCGCTACCGGACTGTAAGGCGCTCACATGTACGGGCATCGCAATGCATTTTATCCGCTCTTCAAGCATTGACAGCCAGGACCGCCCTCATCTATTCTGTAAGGTATGGCGACGGACCGGAAAGTAATCAGCGAGGCGGCGGCCATCCTCGGCCGGCTCGGGGGGCTCAAGGGCGGTCCGATCGGCGGCAAGATCGGAGGCCCGCGCGGTGGTCGGGTTCGGGCCGAGAGACTTTCTCCGGCACGTCGGAAGGCTATCGCCCGGAAGGCCGCTCAAGCGCGATGGGCGCGTGAGCAGACCAAGAAAACTTCAAACTAAGGGGGTGACGCGATGCTGGTATTCCTCCTGCTGATGGGCGCGATTATTCTAGCAGCGACCGGCCATCTGATCCTGCGGTAGGCGTCTCCGAGCGATAGAAGCGTCGCGCTGGCGTTGCGCGGCCGGCCGGCGAGTTGCGGGGTCGGACAGCTTGGCGGGGCATGTTCGCCCAGGCCGCTCGGCACTACCTACTGAGGGGACTCGACGCTGGCTTCGCCGCCATTGTCGCCCTCGGCTGAGACGACAGCGGTAACGAAGACCTCGCAGACCCCTGCACAAACCTCAGTAAAATCTGGTCGGGGCGGCCCGATTCGAACGGGCGACCTTCTGCTCCCAAAGCAGACGCGCTACCAAGCTGCGCCACGCCCCGGCCGGCCAAATCGTAACACATTCAAGGGTTCGGCGCGCGACCCGGTGAACCGCGCTCTATGCCTCCGGCCACATCCGGCGACGGCCTGGCCACCCTCGCCGACGACTTCTTGAAATCGCTCTACGAGACCCATCCCACGCTCGCCGCCTCTCTCGGTCTTCACGAATACGACGGCCGCGTGCCGGGCTTCAGCGAGCGCGCCCGCGCCGAGCGGGCGTCTACCCTGCGCGCCCAGGCGGCGCGCGCAGCCGCGGTGCCCGAGGGCGGCCTCACCCGGGACGAGCGGCACGACCTGACGCTTTTGCAAGTGGCGATCGAGGAAGAGATGTTCGAGCTGGAATCGCTGCGCGAACCGGAACGCAACCCGATCGCCTACAGCAGTGCGATCGACGTGAGCAACTACGTGAAGCGCAACTACGCGCCGTTCGAGCGCCGGCTGGCCGCGCTCACCGAACACGTCCGCCAGATTCCCGACGTGCTCCGCGCCGCGCGTGCGACCCTCCGCGTTCCCCTGCCGCGGTCGTTCGTCGACACGGCGCTCGACGTGTACGGCGGAGCGGTCGCCTACCACGAGGGCGACCTGCCGGCCGCGGTGCGGGCCGGAGGCGCCCCCGAGGCGCGGTCCGCGTTCGAGCGGGCGAACGGCGCCGCGCTGGCGGCGCTGCGGGGATTCGTCCAGTACCTCACTGACGAGGCCCGGCCGCGGGCCACGGACGAGTTCGCGATCGGTGAAGAGCGGTTCCGAACAATGCTGCGCACCGGCGAGATGGTGGAGCTCGATCTCGACCGCCTCCTCGAGATCGGACGGCAGGATCTCGCCGAGAATACGCAGCGGCTGCGCGCCGCCTGCGAGGTCGCCGCGCCGGGCCTCGCCGTCCGCGACGCGATCCGCCGCCAGGCGGCGGATCACCCGGCGCCCGACCGCTTGATCGACGAAGCGGCGCGCGTGCTGGATGAGCTGCGGGCGTTCGTGACCACCGCCGGCATCGTCACCATCCCGTCGGACGTCCCGGCGCGAGTGGAAGCCACCCCGCCCTTTCTGCGGTGGGCGTTTGCGATGATGGACACCGCCGGGCCGTTCGAGCCGTCGTCAGAATCGTTTTACTACGTCACGCCGCCTGAGCCCGGGTGGACGGCGGCGCAAACGGAAGAGTGGCTCACGAAGTTCGACTACGCGACCCTGCGCGACGTCGGCATTCACGAGGTCTACCCGGGCCACTACGTGCACTTTCTTCACGTGCGCGGCATCGGCCGGCCCCTCCGCCAAGTGCTGACGAGCTACGCCTTCGTCGAGGGCTGGGCGCATGACTGTGAACAACTCATGCTCGAGCAGGGCTTCCGGCCCGACGACCTGCCGCTCCGCATCGCGCAGTTGTCCGAAGCGCTGCTGCGTGATGTCCGATTCATCGTGGCGATCGAGATGCATACACGCGGCATGCGCGTCGAGGACGCGGCCAAGATGTTCGTCGATCACGCGTATCTGGAACAGCTCCCGGCCGAGAAGGAAGCGGTCCGCGGCACCTTTGATCCAGGCTATCTCAACTACACGCTGGGGAAGCTGATGCTGCGGCGGCTTCGGGAGGACGTCCGGGCCCGCGAGGACGCGCGCTTCACGCTCCGCGGGTTCAACGACGCGCTGCTCGCGCTCGGCGCGCCGCCCGTGCCGCTCGCCAGACGGACGCTCCTGGGCGAGGACGTGCACCGGCCCCTGTAAGGCGCCGGCTAGGTTCCGGCCGGCTTTCCCGGACCGCCGTCCGCCGGTGGGGTCCCGCCGGGCGTTTGACCGGCCGCGCGCTGCGCTTTGATCGCGTCCGCCTTCGCCTTGGCCGCGGCGATGCGGTCCTCGCGGCTCATCTCCGCACCCGGCGCAGCCGGAGCGGGAGCGCCGGGGCCGCCGGGCGGCGCGGGGGGCGCCGCTGGTTTCGCGCCTGCCGGCGCGGTTGGTGCCGCGGGCTTCGGGGCGGCCGGCGGCGGCGCCGGCTTCTCGCCGAGAAACTCGACTCGGAGATACTGCTCAACCGCGCGGCGGATCCGCTCGAGCTGGTCGGTCTTCCCCGCGCGCGCGTCCGCCACCCACGCCTTGTCGACGCGGTACGTCACGAGGCGCGACCCCAGTGTGAAATGCACGAGAAAATGGTCCATCGAATCCTGGAGCACGACGATGTTGACGCCCAGCTTGAGCGAGTTCGCGATGCGGAAAACTTCACCGTACACCCATTCCTGTGCTTCGGTGCGGGGCGACGACGGGAGGGTCTCTGCGACCGACCGCCCTGCGAGGGGGTCAGCCGGCCGCAGTCGTGCTTTTCCCCGCGCCACCCACTGCTTGTGAATTTTGTCGAGCAGTTCGTCCTTGACGTCCGCCAGCGCCACGACGATCGACACGATCCAGATGAAAAAGACCGCGAACGCAAGCGACCAATACGTGAGGAACTTGCTCAACGCATCCCTCCTCCCTGACGGGGAACCCGCACGACGGCGATGCCCGCGCCTTCCGCGGGCCGGTGCCGCGTCCGCGGGGGCGGAGTCCTATTTGGCGTCGGCGCGCGAGCGCTCCTGCCCGGCCGCGATCACGCGCGCGACGGCTGTGCGGGCGGCCCGCAGCGCACGGGCGCGGTGGCTGATGCTGTTTTTCACTTCGGCCGGGACCTCCGCCATCGTGCGGCCGTCCCCGGCGATCTCGAAGATCGGATCGTACCCGAAGCCGCCGCCGCCGCGCGGTCGCTCGGCGATCGCGCCCTCGCACACGCCTTCGAACGTCTCGACACGGCCGTCCGGAGTCGCCACGGCCACGACGGCGCGGTAGCGCGCGGTGCGCCGTTCCGGTGGAAGTCCGGTCAGCCGCTCCAGGACGTACGCGTTGCGGGCGGCGTCGGTGGCGCTCCGACCGAGGAGACGGGCCGAGCGCGCCCCCGGCCCCCCGCCAAGAGCATCGATCTCCACTCCAGAGTCGTCGGCGAGCGCCGGCAGCCCCGTCGCGCGCGCGGCCGTCAGGGCCTTACTCGCCGCGTTCTCCGCGTACGTGTCGGCCTCTTCCGGAAGCTCCCCGACGTCCGGCCAATCCTCGAGGCCCGAAAGGCGCGCCCCGAGGTCCTCGTAGACGGCCGCGATCTCGCGTACCTTGCCCGCGTTGCGGGTCGCGAGTACGAGCCGCGGCGCGGTCACAACCCCGTGAGGACGTCGGCCAGCGCCTCGCGCTGCTTTACGATGAGGGTCACGATGCCGCGCTCCGCAAGCTGCATGAGCGACGCGGCCTCCGCCTTCGTGAACGGCCCGCCTTCGCCGGTGCCCTGCAGCTCCACGAACTTGCCGGACTCGGTCATGACAACGTTCATGTCCACACGGGCGCGCGAGTCTTCTTCGTAGGACAAATCGAGCACCGGCGTGCCGTCGACGATGCCGACGCTCGTGGCCGCGAGAAACTCGCGCACCGGCACCCGCTGCAGCGCCCCGGTTTTTCGGAGCAGCGTGAGCGCGTCGATGAGGGCGACGAACGCGCCGGTGATCGCCGCCGTGCGCGTGCCGCCGTCCGCCTGGAGGACGTCGCAGTCGAGCGTCACGGTCCGCTCGCCGAGCTTCTGCAACTCGATCACGGAGCGCAGGGACCGGCCGATCAGGCGCTGGATTTCGTGCACACGGCCGCCCGGGCGGTCGCCGCGGGGCGTTCGTTCCAGAGTCGACCGCGGCAGCATTCCGTATTCCGCGGTGACCCAGCCCTGGCCGCTGCCGCGCAGAAACGGCGGCACGCGCTCCTCGACGGAAGCCGTGCAGAGGACGCGCGTGTCGCCGAGCTGCACGAGCACCGAGCCTTCGGCGAACTTGGTGTACCGTCGGGTGAGCGTGAGGGCGCGGAGCTGATCCGGCGGGCGGCCGTCGCGGCGTGCTGCCATAAGCGTTCGGGTTCGCGCAGCCGACGGAGCCCTCCTCCGGCGCCCGCGCCTACGGCGGTCCGGTTCCCCTTCACGGGGGGCTAGGGCGCCGTGCCCCCCGATGCGCGCAGGTACTTGGCGATCGCGCGGGCGATCGCGTCGGCAATCCGGCGCTGCACGGCGGAGTCGCCGAGCATCGTCTCTTCCGTCGGGTTGGTGATAAACGCGGTCTCGACGAGCACGGACGGCATCGGGGTGTTGACCAGCACGTAGAAGTCCGCCGTGCGGATGCCGCGGTCGGGTTCGCCGAGCGCCTGCGTCACCTCGGACTGCACGACGCGGGCCAGCGCCTGACTCTCCGACGTCTGGTAGTACGTCTCGGTGCCGGCGGCCCCCACGCTGCGGCTGGCGTTGGCGTGAATGCTCACGAACACCACGCCGCCGTCGCGCTGCGCGAGATCGGGCCGCTCCTCGAGAGGGACGGTCGTGTCGCCGCTCCGGGTCAGAACGGAGGCGATGCCCTGTCCCGCCAGGGCGTCGTGGACCAGCCGCGAGATCGCGAGCGCGACGTCGGCCTCGCGCAGGCCCGAAGGCCCGACCGCTCCCCCATCGCTGCCGCCGTGGCCCGGGTCGATGATGACCGCCGAACCGCGGGCCAGGCGGCGCCCTGGGTTGCCCAGGGTGACGATGAGCGTGCGGCCGGCGTCGGCGACGGCCGCACTGTACGGCATCTTCTGGTTAAGGTGCACCAGCACCCGCGTGAGGTTGGGCTTCAGCTGAAACTGCGAGACGACGATGTTGCGGACCGTCTCGCTGTCGACCTCGATATCGTGCCGCCGGGCGAGGTAGACGCCGCCCGTGATGTCGATCGCCAAGCGCTCGGGGTAGACGAACTCGTGCACCGAGAACGTCACCTTCTGCGAGGCCTGGATAACAATGCGGCCGGCCTGTCCCTGATCGTCGTACGCGACGGTCTGGACGTGAAAGGCGCCGGGCCGGTCCGTGAACTCCGGCAGCGGCGGCAGTGCGAGCGGCTCGGGCGCCGTGCCCGAGGCGTCCGGCGGAACGGCGGATGGCGCGGCGACCGGAGGTGCGGCGGG
>DASSJF010000059.1 GCA_035691305.1 bacterium | reverse complement strand
CGAGCAGGTGCGGCAGGCGGGCGAGTTCCTCGACGGCCGGCACGACGCGCTGCGCAAGGACCTCGAGGGCCAGATGCAGGCGGCCGCCGACGCGATGGAGTTCGAACGGGCCGGGACGCTGCGCGACCAGATCCGCGGGCTGTCGGTGTGGCCCGGCTGGAAGTACTGCCGCACGCGCGCGCGCAGCGACGATGCCTTGCCGACGTAGATGACCTTGCCCGCGCCGTCCTTCATCAAATAGACGCCGGGCTGAATCGGCAGGTTGGCGACGCGCTCCGCGAGCGTCGCACTCTCCGTGGCGGATGGTTCCTGGCTCATGGCCAATCCATTATATCGAGGACCGTTTCCGGCGGTCGAGCAGAGGGGGCCCGACGCGCCGGCTGCGGTGCGGGCGGGCCGCCGTCGCCGCGGCGATCGCCGCGATCACCGCGGCCGCCGTCGGGTCGGGGTTGAAGACCGGCTTAGCGTGCCGTGCCCGGCGACAGCGCGCGGAGGCTCTGCACCGCCTGCTTCGCGGCGCCGAGCAGCATGCGGATGTCGGATGAGTACATCAAGCAGCGCATCCCGGACGTGCACCCGTACTCGACCACCTTGAGATCCCCGGGATGCAGGCCGCCGGCGATCCCGTGGCGGTTCGCAACCTGGGCGACGTGCCGGTACGCCTCCTGCAGCTTCGGATGGAGGAGATCGCCCGGCACGCCGAGCGCCAGCGCCAGGTCGTTCGGGCCCACTAGCAGGACGTCGATCCCCGGAACCGCGGCGATGTCGTCGAGGTTGTCGAGCGCGCGGCCGCTCTCGATCTGCGCGAAGACGAGCGTCTCGGCGTTCGACCAGGCGATCGCCTCCGCGGCCGGGACCCGGCCGTAATCCGTCAAGGCCGGACGCAGGCCGAAGCCGCGCTCGCCGTCGGGCGGGTACTTCGCGCAGCGGACGATCTCGCGGGCGTCCGCCGCGGTCTCGACGTGCGGCACCATGACCCCGAGCGCGCCGGCGTCGAGCGCCCGGGCGATCAGAGAATAGAGCGTGTCGGTCACCCGCACCAGCGGCGCGATGCCGGCGCTGCGCGCGGCGCGGCTGACCGTCTGGACCGTCTCCCAGTTCGCGGAGCCGTGTTCCGTATCGAGCACGAAGAAGTCGAAGCCCGCGGCCGCCAGCACGTAGGAAATCTCCTCGGTCCGGGACTCGGAGATCATCGTGCCGATCGCGACCCCGCCCTCGCGCAGGCGCCCCTTTGCGCGGTTCGGCGTCATGACGCGGCCACCCGGCCGGCCGTCAGGCGGACATTCGGCTGCGTCCGGACCGCCTTGTTGGCCAAGTACGCGGGCCATTCGCCGCGCAGCATCTGGACGATCTGCATGTTCACCTTGCGGGCGAGATCCTCGAGCGCCTCGACGGTGGTCGACGAGGAGTGCGGGCTGAGGACCACGTTCTCCATCGTGAACAGCGGGTTGTCGGTCGCCGGCGGCTCCTGCTGAAGCACGTCCAGCCCGGCGCCGGCGAGGCGGCCCGAGCGCAGGGCCTCGATCAGCGCCGGTTCGTCCACGACGGGGCCACGCGAGGTGTTAAGAAGGATCGCGCCCGGCTTCATCCGCGCGAACGCCGCGGCGTTCATGAGGCCGCGCGTCTCGGGCGTGAGCGGCGTGTGCAGCGAGACGACGTCCGCGCGGGCGAGCAGCTCTTCCAGCGACACCTTCTCCGCGCCCTCCTTGGCCATCGCCGCCTGGTCCACGTATGGATCCGCGGCGACGATCCGCATGCCGAACGCGCGGCCCCGCTCCGCGACCTTGCGGCCGATGTGCCCAAACGCCACCAGGCCGAGGGTGCGGCCGCGCAGCGAGTGCACGGGCAGCAGGTTGTTGGGCACCCATTCGCCGCTGCGGACGCGGCGGCCCGCTTCCGGCAGCTTGCGCGCCACGGCCAGCAGCAGCGCCCACGCCGAGTCGGCCACCTCGTCGTAGCAGAAGTCCGGCACGTGCGCGATGCAGACCCCCTGCTGGGTCGCGGCCGGGACGTCGACCGTGTCGAGGCCGATGCCGGTGCGAATCACGCCGGCGAGTCCCTTGCCGGCGCGGTAGAGGTCCGCGGTAACCTTCACGTGCGCTGCGACGAGCACCCGCGCGTCCGCGACGGCCTCCGCGCGCTCCGCGTCCGTCCGGCAGGTGACGAACCGCGTGACGCCGCCCGCCGCCTCGATCGCGCCGGCGTCCAGCGAAAACCGCGGGCCGCGCTCACCTTCCATCCACAACACGATCTGCGGCTGCTCCGCCATCGTCTCGTCCCCTTTCAGCTCTTGGCCTTCCCGGCGGCGATCGCCTTCGCCCGGCCGCCGGTACGGCCGTTTGTCCCGCCGCGCGCTCCGCCCCGGGGCGCACCGGCCGGTGCCGCCGCCTCTCTCAGGATCGGACGCAGATACTGGCCGGTGTAGGACGCCGCCACCTGCGCCACCTGCTCGGGCGTGCCCTCCGCGACCACGGCGCCGCCGAACTCGCCGCCCTCCGGCCCGAGGTCGATGATCCAGTCGGCGGTCTTGATCACGTCGAGGTTGTGTTCGATCACGACGACCGTGTTGCCCGCGTCGACCAGCCGGTGCAGCACCTCGAGCAGCCGGTGGACGTCGGCGAAGTGCAGCCCCACCGTGGGCTCGTCAAGGATGTAGACCGTCTGCCCGGTGTCCCGGCGCGACAGCTCGGTGCTCAGCTTCACGCGCTGCGCCTCGCCGCCCGACAGCGTCGTCGCGGGCTGCCCGAGTTTGATGTAGCCGAGCCCGACGTCGGCCAGCGTCCGCAGCTTGCGGCGGATCCGCGGGATCGCGTCGAAAAACGCGATCGCCTCGTCGACCGTCATGTCGAGCACGTCCGCGATCGAGCGGCCCTTGTATCGGACCTCGAGCGTCTCCCGGTTGTAGCGCTGGCCTTTGCAGACGTCGCACGGCACGTAGACGTCCGGCAGGAAATGCATCTCGATCCGCACGATGCCGTCGCCCTCGCAGGCGTCGCAGCGCCCGCCGCGCACGTTGAACGAGAACCGGCCCTGCTTGTACCCCCGCACACGCGCGTCCGGTGTCGTCGCGAACAGTTCGCGGATCAGGTCGAACGTCTTCGTATACGTCGCCGGGTTGCTGCGCGGCGTGCGGCCGATCGGCGACTGGTCGATGTTGATCACCTTGTCGACCAGGTCCAGCCCGTCGACCCGGTCGTGCGCCCCGGCCCGCCCGCGGGCGCCGTGGAGCCGGTGTGCCAGCGCGCGGTACAGGATGTCGTCGATCAGCGTCGACTTGCCCGATCCCGAGACCCCGGTCACGCTGACGAACTTGCCGAGCGGCACGCGTACGTCGATGCCGCGCAGGTTGTGCTCCCGCGCGCCGCGGATCACGAGCGCGCCGCCGCCGCCGGCGCGGCGGACCGGAGGAATGGGGATCCGGCGGGCGCCGGTCAGGTACTGGCCGGTGACGGAGGCCGGGGTGCGGAGAATCGTGGACAGCGGCCCCGAGGCCACCACGCGCCCACCGCGGGCGCCGGCGCCGGGCCCGACGTCGACGATCCAGTCCGCGGCGCGGATCGTCTCCTCGTCGTGCTCGACCACGAGGATCGTGTTGCCGAGGTCTCTCAGGCGAAGCAACGTATTGATCAGCCGGCGGTTGTCGCGCTGGTGCAGGCCGACGCTCGGTTCGTCGAGCACGTACAGCACGCCCATCAGGCCGGACCCAATCTGCGTGGCCAGCCGGATGCGCTGCGCTTCCCCGCCCGACAGCGTGTTCGCCGTCCGGTCCAGCGTCAGATAGTCGAGCCCGACGTCCACCAGGAACTTGAGCCGTGCGGTGATCTCCTTCAGCACCTGCTGGGCGATCATGCGCTGCCGGTCGCCGAGCGTGAGCTCGGAGAAGAACTTCAAGGCCCCCCGGACCGTGAGCGCGCAGGCTTCCGCGATCGAGCGGCCCCCGACGGTGATCGAGAGCACTTCCTTCTTCAGGCGCGTGCCGCGGCAGACCGGGCACGGCGCGCTGCTCATGTACTGCTCGATCTCTTCCTTGACGTACTCGGAGTCGCTCTCCTTGTACCGGCGCTCGAGCTGCGGGATCAGGCCTTCGAAGGCCGCGGAGTAGTTGCGCAGCTCGCCCCAGCGGTTGTGATACCGGAGGCGTACCTCCTCGCCGGTGCCGTGCAGTAGGCCCCGCACGAATTCCTTCGGCAGCTTGCGCACCGGCGTCTTCATGTCGACGCCGTAGTGATCGGCCAGCGACCGGAGGACTTCCTGATAGTACTCGCTGGTCGACGCCGCCCAGGGCGCCACGGCCCCGTCGAACAGCGACAGGTGCTGGTCGAGCACCAGATCCGGATCGATCTCCTGTTTGTAGCCGAGGCCGGTGCAGACAGGACACGCGCCGTAGGGCGCGTTGAACGAGAAGAGCCGCGGCTCGATCTCCGGCAGGCTGATGCCGCACTCGGGACAGGCAAAGTTGCGGCTCAGCACGAGCTCTTCGCCGTCCACGATCGAGATGCCGACGATCCCTTGCCCGAGCTTGAGGGCGGTCTCGATCGAATCGTTCAGCCGCGACCGGATCTCGGGGTGCACGACGAGCCGGTCGACCACGACCTCGATCGTGTGCTTGCGGTTCTTGTCGAGCGTGATTTCCTCGCCGAGCTCGTACAGCGCACCGTCGACCCGCACGCGCACGAAGCCCTGCCGGCGCAGGTCCTGGAACAGCTGCCGGTACTCGCCCTTTCGTCCCCGCACGATCGGCCCGAGGATGAGGAGCCGGGTGCCCTCCGGCATCTCGAGCACCCGGTCGACCATCTGCTCGGGCGTCTGGCGGTAGATCGCGCGGCCGCACTTCGGGCAGTGGGGATCGCCGACGCGCGCGTACAGCAGCCGCAAATAGTCGTACACTTCCGTGACGGTGCCGACGGTTGACCGCGGGTTGCGCGGGGCGCCCTTCTGGTCGATCGACACCGCCGGACTGAGCCCCTCGATGTGGTCGACGTCCGGCTTCTCCATGAGCCCGAGGAACTGCCGCGCGTACGCCGACAGCGACTCCACGTACTTCCGCTGTCCCTCCGCATAGATCGTGTCGAACGCCAGCGACGACTTGCCCGATCCGGAGATACCCGTGAGGACCACGAGCCGGTCCCGCGGGATCTCGAGATCGATGCCGGCCAGGTTGTGCTCGCGCGCGCCGCGCACGACGATCCGGTCTAGAGGCATGCGCCCGCCTGCTCCGCTCCGTGAACCGTCGGTTCGATGACGCTCACCGTTGGGCCAACGCTCACCGGCCCCGTGCTATGCCCGTTTGCGCCAGGCGCCGCGGCCGGGCCGCGGCCGGGCTCCACCCCGTCCCCGCACCCGGGCGCCCCGAACCCGGACGCCGCCGGCCGAGGCGAAGAACGGCTCGCCGAGCCCCTTGCGCAGCTCCGTGATCTGATCCCGCAGCGCCGCGGCCTTCTCGAACTGCAGCTCGCCGGCCGCCTGTCGCATCGCGCGCTCGAGCGCCTCGATGGTCTGCTCGAGTTCCGCGGGACTCAGCATCAGCAGGCGCGCGATGTCCCACGTGACCGGGCTGCGGTGCTGCTCGGCCAACCCGATCAGTTCGTCGGCGGTCAGCACCGCTCCGGTTCGAGGTTTCGCGGCGCCGTCGGACGCGGCGGCGGCCGCCCCGCCGCCGTACGGGACGGCCTCCTCGGCCACTTCCTGCAGGTCGATGAGGTCGCGGATCGGCTTCACGATCGACTGCGGCGTGATTTCGTGCTCCTCGTTGTACTCGAGCTGAATCACGCGGCGCCGGTTGGTCTCGTCAATGGCCCGGCGCATCGAGTCCGTCATCTCGTCCGCGTACAGCAGCACGCGCCCCCCGACGTTCCGGGCGGCCCGGCCCATGGTTTGGATCAGGCTCGTCTCCGACCGGAGATACCCCTCGCGGTCGGCGTCCAGGATGGCCACGAGCGACACTTCAGGAAGATCCAAGCCTTCCCGCAGGAGGTTGATGCCGACGAGCACATCGTACGTCCCGAGCCGGAGGTCCTTGAGGATCTGGATCCGCTGCAGGGTCTCGACCTCGGCGTGCAGGTAGTGGACCTTGATTCCCATCTCCTGGAGGTAGTCGGAGAGATCCTCGGCCATGCGCTTGGTCAGCGTGGTGACCAGCGTCCGCTCGTGCTTCTCCACCTGTACCTTGATCTCGGCGATGAGGTCGTCGACCTGCCCCTTCGCCGGGCGGACCTCCACCTGGGGGTCGACGAGGCCCGTCGGCCGGACGATCTGCTCGACGATCTGCGTCGACGTCCCGAGCTCGTACGGGCCCGGGGTCGCGGAGACGAAGACCATCTGCGGAACCAGCGCGGCGAACTCGTCAAACGTGAGCGGCCGGTTGTCGTACGCCGACGGCAGCCGGAATCCGAAGTCCACGAGGTTCTTCTTGCGCGCCCGGTCGCCCTCGACCATGCCCCGGACCTGCGGCACGGTGACGTGCGACTCGTCGATGAAGACGAGGAAGTCCTTCGGGAAGTAGTCGAGGAGACACCCGGGCCGCTCGCCTTCCGCGCGTCCGGCCAGGTGGCGCGAATAGTTCTCGATGCCTGGACAGTAGCCGACCTCGCGCAGCATCTCGAGGTCGTACTTCGTCCGGAACTCCAGCCGCTGCGCCTCGAGCAACTTCCCCTGCTCCTTGAACCACTGCACACGTTCGCGCAGCTCGGTCTCGATGCGGCCGAGCGCCTGGTCGAGCTTGGACGCCGTGGTCACCCAGTGCTTTGCCGGCCAGATCGCGACCGCGGGCTTGTTGTCCAAGATCTCGCCGGTCAGCGGATCCACTTCGTTGATGCGGTCGACCTCGTCGCCGAACAGCTCGATCCGCACCGCCCGGTCCTCGTACGCCGGGAAGACCTCGATCACGTCGCCGCGCACCCGGAACCGCCCGCGCGAGAAGTCGATGTCGTTGCGCTCGTACTGCACGTCGACGAGGCGGCGCAGGATGTCGTCGCGCGACCGCCGCTCGCCCTGCCGGACGAACAGCATCACGTCCTCATAGTCCTGCGGCGAACCCAAGCCGTAGATGCACGAGACGGACGCGACGACGATCACGTCGCGGCGCTCCATGAGCGCCTTCGTCGACGCGTGCCGCAGCCTGTCGATCTCGTCGTTGATCGACGCGTCCTTCGCGACGTAGAGGTCGGTCTGCGGGACGTACGCCTCGGGCTGGTAGTAGTCGTAGTACGAGACGAAGTACCGCACCGCGTTGTCCGGGAAGAACTGCCGGATCTCGCCGTACAGCTGCGCGGCCAGCGTCTTGTTGTGGGCGAGCACGAGGGTGGGACGCCGGATCTGCTCGATCACCTTTGCGACGGAAAACGTCTTCCCGGACCCCGTAATCCCAAGCAGGGTCTGGTAGCGGTCGCCGCGCTGCGTTCCTTCGACGAGCTGCGCGATCGCCTTGGGCTGATCGCCGGCCGGGGCTTGATCTGTCACCATTCGGAACTGGGGCATCAAATTATTATAACATCGCGTCCGAAGCCGCCTCCAGCGGTTCGGGTGGAGACCACCGAACACCCCGAAAGGCCGGCGACTCCCCGCCCCGGCCGCGCGCGACCCGAGACGCTATGGTGTCCGGCCCCCTGCCTGCCTCATCAGCGCCTGCCACAGACGCTCGACCTGGGCTTGGGTCGCGTCCGCGGCGCCCGAGTTGTCGATCACCCAGTCGGCCCGCTTCACCTTCTCCTGGAGCGGCACCTGCGCATCGAGCCGTCGCCGAGCCTGATCCTCCGCGAGGCCGTCCCGCTCGATCAGCCGCCGCAGCTGCGTGTCCCGGTCGGCGTAGACGACGATGATGCCGTCGAGACCGAGATCGCGCGCGTCGGTGGTGTCGAGCAGCAGCGGGATGTCGAAGACGATCACGGCGGCGCGGCCCGCCGCGGTCAGACGAGCGGCATCCTCCGCCATACGGCGCCGGATGTGCGGATGGGTCAGCGCGTTGAGACGCTTCCGGGCGGCCGGATCGCCGAAGACGCGCGCGCCGAGCGCTCGGCGGTCGAGCGCCCCGTCCGGTCCAACGACGGAGGGGCCGAAGACGTCGACCACCGCCTGGTACGCCGGGCCGCCCGGCCGGACGACCTCGCGGGCGATGGCGTCGGCGTCCACAACGACGGCGCCGTGCGTCCGCAGCGCCGCGGCGACGGTGCTCTTGCCGCTCGCCACGCCGCCCGTCAGCCCGATCCGCAGAGGACGGCCGGGGCTCGCCGAGGGCGCCGCACTCACGCGACGTCGGTCAGATCAAGCCAGTTGGGCCCGACGCCGGCGTCGGCGGGCAGCGGCACGCGAAGCGGATAGGCGTCCGCCATCAGCCGGCGGATCTCCGGCGCCGCCTCGGCTACGAGATCCCGGGGCACCTCAAAGAGCAACTCGTCGTGGATCTGCAGGACCATCTCCACGCCGGGGAAGCGCGGCCGGAGCTCGCGCGCAATCTTCAGCATCGCAAGCTTGATGATGTCCGCCGCCGTGCCCTGGATCGCGGCGTTGATCGCGACCCGCTCGGCGCGCTCGCGAGTGGGCCGGTGGCGGCTCAGAATGTCCGGAACCGGCAGCCGGCGCCCGAGCAGCGTCCGGACGTCGCCGTCCCGCCGGCACCGTTCGACCGCGTCGCGCATGTAGTCGGCGACCCGCGCGTAGCGCGCGAAGTAGGTGTCCATGAACGCCCGCGCTTCCTCCCGGCTCGTCTTGAGCCGGGTCGCGAGGCCGTAATCCGTGATCCCGTAGGCGATGCCGTAGTTGAACATCTTGGCCTGCCGGCGCATTTCGGCCGTGACCGCCTCCGGCGCCACGCCGAAGACCTCCGCGGACGTGGCGGTGTGGATGTCCCGCCCTTCGCGGAACGCCGCGAGCAGCCCCGGGTCCTCGGTGATGTGGGCAAGCACCCGCAGCTCGATCTGGGAATAGTCCGCCGACAGCAACACATTCCCGGGCCGGCCGGCCACGAACGCCCGCCGCACCTCGCGGCCGTCCTCCTCGAAGATCGGGATGTTCTGCAGGTTCGGCTCGGTCGTGACGATCCGGCCGGTGCTCGACCCCGCCTGATTGTAGGTCGGATGCAGGCGCCCGGTCTTCGGATTGAGCGCGGCCGGCAGGGCGTCGACGTAGGTACCGAGCAGTTTGCTGAGCCGGCGGTGCTCCAGGATCTTCGCCACCACTTCGCTGAGCGGCGCGAGCTGCTCGAGGACCTCGGCGTCGGTCGAGTAGCCGGTCTTCGTCTTCTTCTGCGCGGGCAGCTGCAGCTTCTCGAAGAGCACGTGCGCCAGCTGCTTCGGCGACCCGATGTTGAACTCTGTCCCCGCGAGCCGGTGAATGTCGCGGGTCAGCACCTCGAGCCGCTCGCGGAAAGACACCGAGAGCGCGCCGAGCGCCCCGGCGTCGATCGCGACGCCGGCCCGCTCCATCCCCGCCAGCACGAACGCGAGCGGCAGGTCGAGGTCGCGGTACAATTGGTCGACGTCGCGGGCGCGGAGGCCTCGCTCCATCACGTCGTGCAGCCGCACGATGACGTCGGCCTCTTCGCCGGCGAACTCCGGCTCGTTCCCCGCTTGGAGCGCGAGGCCGCCTTCCACGGCCGGCGGCCGACCGGCCCCGGCCGCACCGTCGTGCAGCTGCCAGTGGAGAAAGTCGAAGGCGGCCGTCGCGAGCGTATGGGTGCGCTTCGCCGCATCCAGGTCGAACGACGCGAGGCCGACGTCGAAGGCGAAGCCGTGCGGCTTGAGACCGGCCCCTTCGAGCAGCAGGATGTCGCGTTTGACGTCCTGGCTGAATTTCGGCAGTTCCTCGTCCTCGAGCGCGTCCGCGAGCGGCTCGGGTACGCCGTCCCCGAGGTCGAGATAGACGGCGGCGCCCGGCCGGGTGGCGAGTGCGATCCCGCGCAGGCCGGCCACGAACGGATGTCCTTCTCCGGCCACCGGCGCCACCGCGAGCTGTGTCGCCTTCTCCAGCACGGTGCCCAGCTCCGACGCGGCGATGGCGCGGTACCCGCCCCGCGGCTGATCCGCGGGCGCCGCCGTGGCCACCCCGAGGCGGTCGAGCAGCGTCCGGAACTCCAGGTCGGTGAAAAGCGCCCGGACCCGCTCCATGTCCGGCGTGTGCCGCCGGAGCGCGGACCAATCGACCGACAAATCAACGTCCGTCGCGATCGTCGCGATGTGTTTGCTCGATAGAATCTGCTCGCGGTGCTCCTCGAGCTTCGCCCGCAGCCGCGCGTCCGTCATGCCGTTGAGGCCGGCGAGCAGCCGCTCCACCGTGACGCCGCCGGCGAGAACGCGCGCGGCGGTCTTGTCGCCGATGCCCGGCACGCCGGGAATGTTGTCGGTCGAGTCGCCCTTGAGGCTCTTGAAGTCGGGCACCTGGGAGGGCGTGACCCCGAGCTTGGCCTCGACGCCGGCCTCGTCGTAAATGACGGTATCGCTGATGCCGCGGCTCGTCATCATCACCTTCGTATGCGGCGAGACCAGCTGCAGCACGTCGAGGTCGCCGGTGACGATCAGCACCTCGAAGCCGTCGGCCTCCGCGCGGCGGGTGAGCGTCCCGATGACGTCGTCGGCCTCGAACCCGGTCGCCTCGAACACCGGCAGCTCCAACACTTCCACGACGCGCTTCGTCGCGGCGATCTGCGGCCGCAGGTCGTCGGGCATCGGACGCCGCAGGGCCTTGTATTCCGCGAACGCTTCGTGCCGAAACGTCGGCCCGGGCTTGTCAAAGGCCACCGCGACGTACCCGGGCGCCTGCTCCTCGAGGACCTTGAGGAGCATCGTCGTGAAGCCGTAGACGGCGTTTGTCGGACGGCCGTCGCGTGTCGTAAAATACGGCAGCGCGAAAAAGGCGCGGTATACGAGACCGTTCGCATCGACGAGCAGCAGGGTGCGGCGTTCCGCCGGAGACATCTACACAAAATTATAGCATGACCCCCGGAAGCTCCCGGCCGCGCCCGGTGTCCGGTCGCCCGTTTGGAGGTATGATGGAGCGGTGGACACGCCGCTGCTGCTCACCGTGAACGCCAACAACACCCTCACCAAGATCGGGGTCTACCGGGGCCGCGATCTGCTGCACCACTGGCGGGTGTCCAGCGACACCGGGCGGCCGGCCGACGAGTACGCGGTGTTGGTCCGGGGACTGTTCGACACGGCCGGCTTGCGCTTCGACGCGGTCGGCGGCGTGGCGATCAGTTCGGTCGTCCCGGCGCTCACGGAGACGATGGTCCGGCTGGCCCGTGACTACTTTCGCATCACCCCGCTCGTTGCGGGCTCGGACACCCCAACCGGCATGCGCATCCTCTACGAAAACCCGCGCGAGGTCGGCGCGGACCGGATCTGCGGCACGGTCGGTGCCTACGCGAAGTACGGCGGCCCGGTGATCGTGGTGGATCTCGGGACGGCGACAACGTTTTCCGTCGTCTCGCGCGAGGGCGACTTCCTCGGCGGGGCGATCGCGCCGGGCATCGGCATCTCCGTCGACGCCCTGGCGGAGCACGCGGCGCAGCTGCACCGGGTGCCGCTCGAGGCGCCGCGGAGCGTGATCGGCCGCTCGACGACCACGGGCCTTCAGGCGGGCATCGTCTTCGGCTTCGTCGGGCTGGTGAACGACGTCGTCCGGCGCATCCGCGAGGAACTCGGCGGCCGCGCGGTCACCGTCGCCACCGGCGGCTGGGCGGACCTCGTCGTGAAGGAATGCAACTGCTTCGACCACCACGATCCCATGCTGGTCCTCGAGGGCCTTCGGCTGATCTACGAGCGCACCAAGTAGCCGCGCGATCTCCGGAGCCGGCAGTGAGAGGAGGGACCGATGCGCCCGCTTCTGCTCGACGCCGCCGCCAGAGCAAACCGATACTTGGAGAACCTCGACGCCCGCAGCGTCGCCCCGTCGCCCGCCGCGGTTGAGCGCCTTTCCGAACTCGGCGGCCCGCTTCCTGAGCAGCCCACCGACCCGGAACGGGTGCTCGCGGCACTCGACACGGTCGGATCGCCCGCGACCGTCGCATCCGCGGGCGGGCGATACTTCGGGTTTGTTACCGGCGGGACACTTCCCGCCGCGCTGGCTGCGTCGTGGCTTGCGGGAGCGTGGGATCAGAACGCCGGGCTTTGGGTCTCGTCTCCCGCGGCCGCGTCCCTCGAACGAATTGCGCTCGGGTGGCTGCTCGACGTGCTGCGGCTGCCGGATCAATGCGGCGGCGCCTTCGTTACCGGCACCACGATGGCCAATTTCACCGCGCTCGCGGCGGCGCGGCACGCGGTGCTCGCCCGCGCGGGATGGGACGCGGAGGCCCAAGGCCTGTTTGGCGCGCCCTCGCTCACCGTCATCGTCGGCCAGGAGGTGCATGCCAGCCTGCTCAAGGCCCTAAGCCTGCTCGGACTAGGGCGCGACCGCGTCGTGCGAGTCCCGGCGGATGGCCAGGGCCGGATGCGGCCCGATGCGCTGCCGCGGTTGACCGGGCCGACCATCCTGTGCGCGCAGGCCGGAAACGTCAACACCGGGGCCCTGGATCCGGTCGGCGAGATCTGCCGCTCAGCGCACGACGCGGGCGCCTGGGTGCACGTGGACGGAGCGTTCGGAATGTGGGCGGCGGCGGCGCCCCGGCTCGCGCATCTCGTCCGCGGGACGGAAGAGGCCGACTCGTGGGCCGTGGACGCGCACAAATGGCTGAACACGCCCTACGACGGCGGCGTCGCGTTCGTCCGCGACGTAGGGCATCTCACCGCGGCGATGAGTGCGTCGGCCGCGTACCTGCCGGAGGGGGGCCCGCGCGAGCCATTCCGGTACACGCCCGAAATGTCGCGGCGGGCGCGCGGCGTCGAGATCTGGGCGGCGCTCCGCAGCCTCGGCCGGGCGGGGCTAGCCGACCTCATCGAGCGCACCTGCCGGCACGCCCGGCGCTTCGCCGAAGGCCTCGCGCGCGGGGGGTATCCATCGTTGAACGAAGTAGTCCTCAATCAGGTGCTGGTGTCGTTCGGCGACGACGATGCGACCCGCCGGGTGATCGAGGGCGTCCAGAAGGACGGCACGTGCTGGTGCGGAGGCACGGTCTGGCACGGCCGGGCCGCGATGCGGATCAGCGTGTCATCCTGGGTCACGACCGAAGAAGACGTCGACCGATCGGTCGCGGCGATGTTGCGGGTCGCGGCGGGGACCACGGGCGCGTAGGCCCGCTCGCGCTCTGGCGGCGGTCCGCTGCCGGTGGTACGATTGGTTACGCGTCTGCCGGAACAGCGCGGCGTGCCGGAGTGTCGGAACAGGCAGACGAGGGCGACTCAAAATCGCCTGGGGTCACCCCCCGTGTGGGTTCGAGTCCCTCCTCCGGCACCATATCCCGCGGGCGATGAGTCGATTGACCCGTCGCCCTGGCCCCCTGCAGCGAAGCGCAGATCGGTTGGAGGTGACGCGGACGATGTGCTACAACTGCGGCTGCAACATGCCCGATAATCCCATGGGCAAGGGACACGCGGGGGCGGAGCCCACCGGCAAGTCAATCACCAACACAACGTTCCAGGAAGCCGGCAGGGCCATGGACGAGAGTATCGACGAGTCCAAACGAAACGCCCTCGACCTGCTGAAGAAAGTGCTCGGCGAAAAACCGGCGAAGATCGTCAAGGATCCGTCGGGGTTTGACCGCTACGACGACGCGTAGCTGACCCACGCGAGGGACGGCCGCGGCTTCGGCCGTCCCCTTCGCCCCTGCTTCGGCGCGCCTAGCGGTACCGCGTCACCGGCGGGCCCGGTCTGCCGGTCACGATCACCGGACCGTGCGGGCTGGGACTCCCGCGCGCCGGCTCGAGCGTGACCTCGATCGCGTCCGGCAGGCGGTCCACCGCCGGACCCTCCACGATCAACCGCGCCTCGCCGCCGGCATCCGGCCGGATGGTCCCGAGCGACGTCCACGTCTCGCCGTGACGGACCCACGCCTGGTAGGCCTCACCCGCCGGCGCCGGCCGGAACTTCTCGAGGTTCAGCACGGCGATCGTCGCGCCGGTGTGGCCGCGGTACACCGCGTGCGTCTCCGGAGGAACACCCGGGGCCGCGTCGAGCCGGATCGCGGCTGTCTCGCTGGACGTCAGGAGCGCGAGCGCCCGGCCGTCGAGCGCCCGGGACGCTTGTTCGTTGCGAATACCGGCGATCGCCCCGATTCCGGCTACGATGACCGCCGCGGCCACGGCGGGCGCCAGTCCGGCCCGCAACCGCTGCAGGCCGGCGCGAATGCGCGTCTTCGTTGTCCCGAGCGGCAGCCGCAGACTCTTGGCTACCTCCGTGTGCGTCAGTCCCTCGACGAACGCCATTTCCACCGCGAGGCGCTGCGCCTCGGGGAGCGACGCGAGCGCCGCGCGGACCTGGACGCGTTCCGCCTCCGCCTCCACGACCTCGTCGGGGCCCGGCACGGGATCGGGTGCCGCGGCAAGCCGCAGACCATCCGGATCTTCGTCCAATTGAGGCCGGCGGCGCCGCCGGCGGAGTTCATTGAGAATCCGGTGGTGGGCAATTTGAAAGACCCAGGCCTTGAACGTCCCGCGTTCCGGCCTGTAGGTCGCCGCTTTGCGCCAGACCTGCAGAAAGACTTCCTGGACGATTTCTTCCGCGCTCGTCCGGTCAAGCGACTGCGCGGCGAGCGAGTACAACCGCGGCGCGTACCGCCTGTAGAGAGGGCCGAGCGCGTCCTGCCGGCCCGCCGCCAGCTGCGCCATCAACTGATCGTCGCCGCCGTCGCGCACCTCGGACCCCGCGCGGACCTCGCGGCGCGGCCAATTCGGGTATCCGCGGAACCGTATCGACATCGGGGCATCGCCTCCGCCCGTACTACACCGCCGGGCACGGGCTGGATGTATACGCGGCGATTGTCGCGGTAGTGTAACATACGGCGCGCCGGCCATCCACGCGCCGCCTCCGGTGTATCAGCGGGCGGAATCCGACCGAGGCCGCGGCGGCCCTCGCCCCTTCCCCCATCCCTCCGGCGAGGGCCGGCCGTTCCTCGGCCCGGTTCACGCTGAGTCGCGGGAGGAACGAGCAATGCCGCAAGGATGGATCGTGCCGGGCAGTGAGATCTGGCGGCGGTACCGCTACGGCGCGCGGGCGGGCGTGGCGGCGCTGACGCTCGTGATGTGCATCGTGTCGGGAGGGCAGG
The DNA here is from genome assembly GCA_035691305.1 of bacterium. Classification (NCBI taxonomy): domain Bacteria; species bacterium. The sequence continues at coordinate 81,546 of DASSJF010000059.1, read as the reverse complement.
TCGGGACGCGCGCGGCGGCGGACAGCGCGCCCAAAGCCTATGTCGGGCTCTACGGCGACGACGCGATCGGCGTCCTGGATACGGCGACCGGGCGCACGCTGCGCACGATCAAGGTACCGGCCGGGCCGGAGGCCGTGATCGTGTCGCCGGACGGCAGCCGCGTTTATGTCTCCAGCGAGGACGCGACCCAGGTCAGCGTCATCGACACCGCCACCGACGCGGTCGTCAAGACGCTCGACCTCGGAGCGTTCCCCGAAGGGATGGCACTTTCCCGCGATGGGCGCACGCTGCTCGCGGCGGTGTTCGGCATCGACAAAGTGGACCTCATCGATACCGCGACGATGACGGTGGCGGCGCGGTGGGATGTTGCGAAGGCGCACGGGGTCACGTTCGGGCCGGACGGCGCCACCGCGTACGTCGGGGCGCAGGACACGCCGGACCATAACGCGATCGTGGTGCTCGATCTGACGGCGCGCTCGGTCGCGGCGCGGATCCCGCTGCGCGAAGCCCCCCGCGGCCTGAGCGTCACGCCCGACGGGAAGGCGCTCTATTTCACCACGGCCAACAGCGCCGCCGTCGAGGTCATGGACATTGCCACCCGCGCGATCGTCGCGGAGATCCCGGTCGGTCCGATCCCCCACCAGATCGCCTTTACGCCGGACCGCGCGACGGCGCTCGTGGCGGTCCAAGGCGCGGCGCGGATGACGATCATCGACCTGGCCACCCGCCGGGTCACCGGCGAGATCGCCGTCGGCCGGTACCCGCACTGGGTTGGGCTCAGCTCGGACGGGGCGTTAGCCTACGTGACCAACGAGGGCGACAACACCATCTCGGTCGTAGATCTGTCATCGAATCGTGTCGTCGCGACGCTGCGCGTGGGCGGCGAGCCGCGCAAGATTTCGCTCCAGCGAGGCCCCGGCGCGATGTCGGCGTACGTGCCCGTCTCCGCCGGCACTCACCGCGGCTTTGCCGCACTACCGCCGCGGCCGGCACCCGCGTCCAAAGCCGGCGACGCCCGAATCTACGTGCGGGCCTTCACCTTCGGCCCAGCCAACGTCTCGATCGCCGCGGGCCGCTCCGTGACGTGGGTCAACGCTGATCCGGTCCCACACACCGCCACCGCGCAGACCACGCACGGCAAGCTCTGGGATACAGGTCAGGTGCTCCCCGGCGGGAGCATGACGGTCCGGATGAGCAAGCCCGGCACGTACGTCTACCAGTGCGATGATCATCCGTTCATGCGGGCGACGGTCGTGGTTACCCCCTAGGTTCGGTACACTGGCGGCGGCCGCATGCGTCCCTCCCGCACAGGCGCCGCCCGCCGCGGCGACGAACGTGAATGCCATGCCCACGAAGACGATTCTCGTCCCGACCGATTTCTCCGCGTCGGCAGCCGCGGCGCTCGCCTGGGCGGGCGAGATCGCCCGAGCCCTCGACGCGCGCATCGTGCTGCTGTACGTGGTCGACTTCGAGGTACAATGGGTGCCCGCGGGACCGGCCGTTGTCCCCACGCCCGTTCCCGCCGCGGTCGTGCGCGGAGCTCGGGAGCGGGCGCAGACCGCGCTCGACGCCCTCGCCGCGAAAACGCCGGGTGTACGGCGGACGGTCGTGCGCACCGGCCACACTCGCGACGAGATTCTAGAAACAGCCGATCGGCTCGGGGCCGATCTCATCGTAATGGGCACCCACAGCCGCACCGGCGTCGGGCACCTGTTCGTGGGCAGCGTCACGGAGTACGTCGTCCGCCACGCCAAGATCCCCGTTACGACGGTGCGCGCGTCCGGGCCAGGACGGGCGCGCTGAGCCGTAGCACAGTCAGCGCGGCCAGCACGCCGGTCGACGCGGCGTAGAACCACCGCACCGGCGGCAGCCACGCGTTTGCCCCGACGGCGAACGCGTGCCACAGGGCAGTTCCGTAGGCGGCGTAGGCGAGCGCGTGGACACCGCGCCACCATCCGCCGAGATGACGCCGGAGATAGAACGAAACGGTCGAGACGGCGGTAAGGTACAGGGCCAGCACCCCGGCCGGCAGCCCCGACCCCATGGCGAGCGGTCCGGTAAACACCAGAATGTCGAGCCGGACGCCCTGCGGCGCGATGACGCTCTGCGCCGAATGGAGTAGCGCGACGCCCAGACCGGCAAGCGACAGCGTTTCGTGCACCGGGGCGTTGAGCCAGCCCGCGCGGCGGCGGACTGCATCCGATGACGTGAGGACGCCGGTCGCGGCGCCGGCCCACAGCAGCAGATACGCGGCGATTCCGGAGAGCGAGACCGGCACGGCCCGGGGGCTACGGCACGCCGGAGCCGGCGAATAGTGCAAGATAGTGCCTCATGAACGCCCCGAGCGGCCCCGGACGCGAGACCCAGGCCGCGAGCACCCCGAGCACGCGCGCCGGCAGCCGAAGCGCCGCGATGGTAGACCACTCGAGTACGCGGAACCGCCGCCGCTGGCGCGCCACGTAGGCCTCGTACTCGGCGGCGGCCGACGCGGCCGTGATCTCGCCGTCGAGGAGCTGGCGCACCAGCCGACCGCAGACCTGCCCCGCCCACACCGCCGACCTGATCCCCTCGCCCGTAAACGGCAGACAGTGCCCCGCGGCGTCGCCGGCGACGAAGACGCCGTCGACGACCGGTTGTGCGAGGCGCGCGCCGAGAAAGCCGCCGTGCCGCGGTCCACCCGGCAGGCCGAGCCGGACCAGCAGCGCGTCGAGCCGGGCGCCGACTCCGCTGCGCCCCCGATAGCTCAGGACGCCGACGCGGGAGACGCGCCCCGCCGGAAAGACCCACGCGTAGCCGTCCGGCGCCACGTCCCGCCAGAAGTAGAAGTGCAGGCCCGGGGTAAACGGCGCCGGCACTTCGGCTTCCAGCCCGAAATACCGGCCGCCGTCCGTGGCGGCGCGCCCGGCGAGCGCGGCGCGCCATCCCGTCGCGTCCACGAGCACACGCGCCGGGATCCCACCCGCCGAGGTGAGCGCGAGCGTCCCGTGACGGCCGCGCACCGACGCCCGAACGAACCCCGCGCCCGATGCGTCGAACGCGGCCCGGCAGCATGCGCGGTAATCGAAGGTGCAAAATGCCTCCGGCACCGGCCAGCGGACTTCGCGTCCGGGTGTGTGGATGACCAGGTCCCGGTGGATTTCTTGAATCGACCCCGAGGCGCCGAGCGCCTCGAGTACGCGGACGGGCGCACCGCAGGCCGACGTCTGGCCCTCGCCGACCGGCAGCGGGTCGACGAGCAGCGCGCGGCCGCCGAGCGCCTGGGCCGCGCCCAGCCCCGCAAACGACGCCCCGGCGATCAGCACCTCGCTCAGGGCGAGGCGGGACGGGCGAGATGGATGGCGGGCAGCGACTGCGCGGCGGGAAGGTTCAGGGTCGCTTTGCGCGTGATCGTGATCTGCAGGCCGAGCGTGCGGAGTCCCTCGATCACGCCGCCGCGGATTCCGAGCGCGCCCTGCAGGGTCGCGGAATCCCCGAGCGCGTCGATCGTGTACGGCGGGGCGAGGCGATGGCGGTCGGCGAGGATCGTGCCGCCGACCTCGCTGTATCCGGTCGTGGCGGTGATCCGCACGCCGCTGATGGCGATCCCCTCGGCGCCGGCCGCCCACAGCTCGTTGACGATGCTGACCAGATCGACGTACTGCACCGCGGGCGGCGCGTGGCCGACCATCGGCGCCTGCGTGGCGTCGACGACCACGGTGACGCCGGGGCCGGTGAGCGGCACGAGCCCCGCGGCGACGCGGAGGCTTTCCAGCTCCCGCATCATCGCTTCGGTCGTGCCGCGCCGTTCCGCCGTGACCCGCTCGAACTCGGACAACCGCCGCTGCAGATCGGCCACCTGCGCTTCGAGCGCGTGGCGTGAGGCGCGCTCCTGGCGCAGCATCGTGGCCAGCGCGTACACGTTGCGGGTCGGTACGTCTTCCTGGCCCGCGAGTCCGCGGCTGGCGCGGATCTGGACGACCACGAGGAAACCCAAGGCGGCCAGCAGCACCGCGAGGACGATCCGGAGCGATGCCGTGCTATTCTTCCCAGACATTCCCTTCGCCGAACAGCTGCTCCAGCGACTGCTGCAGTTCCTCGACGTCGTGCGCGCCGGACCGGACCGGGACGACGTGCTCGCCGTCGCCGCTGACGACGTGCGCGCAGATGCGCCGCGGCCCCGGATGAGCCTTCAGGTAGCGTTCGAGCTGTTCAATCTCCTCAACCGTGCTGACGCGCACGCGCACGGCCGGCCGCGTGGACGACCCGGCCCCCCCCGCGGCGCCGCGGACCGCCGTCCGCCCCCGATCGCCGTTGCTGTACCCGTTGCCTTGACGCCCGTTCCCCGAGGCGCCGTTGTTCATCCCGACGGTCACCAGCTCGTGAACCGCGGCGTCGGCGCCGGTCTCTTCGGGCGGCACGGCCGGCAGCGCGATCACCTCGTCGCACAGGAGCTTGACGGACTGCTCCTCCACGTCGAGCTTCCCGCGCATCAACACGACCGCGTCGCGCTTGAGCGACAGCCCGTACTGCTCGTAGGCCCGCGGGAACACCAGCACCTCGATGCTGCCGGTCAGATCCTCGAGGGTCACGAAGGCCATCGTGGAGCCGGACCGCGTCATGCTGCGCTTTACCGTCCCGATGAGACCGCCGATCGTCACCTCGCGCCGGTCCGGCAGATCCGCGAGCTGCGCGATCGTCGCGGTGGCCCGCTTCGCCAGGGCCGGCGCCCAGCGCCGGAGCGGATGGTCCGAGATGAAGAGGCCGAGCATCTCGCGCTCCATCGTCAACAGCTCTTCCTTCGTGAACTCCTGCACCGCCGTCTCCGCCGCCGCCGATGCGTCGGGGGGCGGCGCGCCGAGATCGGCGAACAGGCCGGTCTGCGCCTCGTTGCGGGCGCGCTGGCTGCGCTGCGCCCGCTCCAGCACCGCGTCGAGGGTCTGCAACATCTGCGCACGCGAACCGAGGCGGTCGAAGGCGCCGGCCTTGATCAGGCTCGCGATCACGCGCTGGTTGACGAGGCGCGTGTCCACACGGCCGCAGAAGTCGGCGAGGCCCGTAAACGGCCCGCCGGCCTCCCGCGCCGCGATGACGACGTCGATCGCGCCGACGCCGACGTTGCGGACCGCCGCGAGCCCGAAGCGGATCACCCGCCCGTCCGTCGTGAAGGACGCCGAGCTCTCGTTCACGTCCGGCGGCAGGACTTGGAGCGCCATCCGCGCGCATTCCCCGACCGCCTGCGCGACTTTTTCCATGTCACCGGCGATGCTCGAGAGCAGCGCGGTCATATACTCCGGCGCGTGGTGGGCCTTGAGGTAGGCGGTGTAGTACGCGATCAGACCGTAGCACGCGGCGTGCGCGCGGTTGAAGCCGTACCGCGCGAACGGCTCGAACTGCTCGAAGATCAGATCCACCGTCTTCGCGTCCACGCCGTTGGCCCGCGCGCCCTTGACGAACTTCTCCCGCTGCGCGAGCAGCCGGTCCTTGATCTTCTTGCGGATCGCGTAGCAGAGCACGTCGGCCTCGGCCAGCGTGTAACCCGCGATCGCCTGCGCGACGGTCATGATGTCTTCCTGGTAGACCATCACGCCGTAGGTTTCTTTCAACACCGGCTCGAGTCGCGGGTGCAGATAGGTCACCTTCTCCTGGCCGTGCTTGCGCCGGATGTAAGATGGAATGTTGGCCATCGGCCCGGGCCGGAAGAGCGCCACCATCGCCATCACGTCCTCGATCCGGTCCGGCTTGAGCTCCCGGAGGTACCGGGTCATCCCCCGGCCCTCCAGCTGGAAGATGCCCGTCGTCTCGCCGGAGGCGAGCAGCGCGTATGTCGGCTTGTCCTCGAGCGGGAGGCGCTGCAGGTCGATCTCGATCCCTTTCGTCTTGCGGACCAGCCCGATCGCCTCGTCGAGAATCGTCAGGTTCGTGAGTCCGAGGAAGTCGATCTTCAGCAGGCCGAGGCGCGCGACGCTGTTCATGTCGTACTGCGTCATCAACAGATCGCCCTTGGTCGCGCGCTGGAGCGGCACGTGGTCGGTCAGCGGATCGCGGGAGATGATCACGCCCGCGGCGTGGGTGCTGGCGTGGCGGGCCACGCCCTCCAGCTTCTGGGCCATGTCCATCAGCTGCTTGATCTGGGAGCTGCCCTCCACGGCGGCGCGCAGTTCCGGCTCGGCGGCGAGCGCATCCTGTAGGGAGACGTTGGCCCCCGGCACGAGCTTGGCAATCCGGTCCACATCGCCGTACGGCAGGCCCATCACGCGGCCGAGGTCGCGGATCGCGGCGCGCGCGCCGAGCGTCCCGAAGGTGATGATCTGCGCGACGCGGTCCGCGCCGTACTTCTCGACGACGTACTTGATCACTTCGTCGCGACGGCTGTCCATGAAGTCGACGTCGATGTCCGGCATCGTATAGCGCTCGAGGTTGAGGAAGCGGTCGAACGGCAGCCGGTACGCGATCGGGTCGACGTCGGTCACGCCGCAGGCGTAGAGCACGAGGCTGCCCGCCGCGGAGCCGCGCACCGTGGTGTAGATGCCGCGCCCGCGCGCGAAGCCGACGAAATCCTGAACGATCAGGAAGTACGCCGCGTAGCCGGTCTTGACGATGACGCCCAGCTCGTAGGCGAGCCGCTCCTCGAGCACCGGGGTGACCTCGCCGTAGATCCGGCGCAGGCCGGCCTCGCACAGCTTCCGCAGATACGTGTCGGCGGTCTCGCCCTCCGGCAGCGGAAAATGCGGCAGGCGGGTGGTACCGGTTTCGATCTCGAGGTTGCACATCTCCGCGATCGCGAGGCTCGAGCGAAGCGCCTGCGGGAAGTCGTTGAATCGCGCCGCCATCTCGTCGGGACTCTTCAGGTAGAACTCCGGCACGTCGCCCATCCGCGGCTTGTCCTTTTGAGCCAGGTCGATGCCCATCTGGATGCACATCAGCGCGTCCTGGGCGTCGGCCTCGTCGCGGGTGACGTAGTGTACGTCGTTCGTGGCGACGAGCGGCAGGCCGGTGGCCTCGGCGAGCGCGGCGATGCCGCGCGTGAGCGTCCGCTGTTCGGCGATGCCGTGATCCTGCAGTTCGAGGTAGAAGTGCTCCGGGCCGAAGATCTCCTTATATGCCCCCGCCAGGGCGCGCGCCGCCTCCATGTCGTCCCGGAGGATCGCGCGCGGAATCTCGCCGTTCAGACAGGCGGAGAGACCGATCAGGCCGCCGCTGCGCTTTGCCAGCAGCGCGCGGTCGATCCGCGGCTTGTAGTAGAAACCGTCCAGGTGCGCCGCGGTGGTGAGCTTCAGGAGATTCCGGTAGCCCTCGTCGTTCCGGGCGAGCAGAACGAGGTGGAAGGCGGAGGCGTCGAGCTTCGGGTCCCGGTCGGCCATGCCGCGGGGCGCGACATAGGCTTCGACCCCGATGATCGGCTTGAGGCCGTGCGCGCGGGCGCTCTCGTAGAACTCGATCGCCCCGTACATGGCGCCGTGATCGGTGAGGGAGATCGCTTTCATTCCGAGCGCCGCCGCTCGCTTCATCAGGGGCTCGATGCGGCTCTCGCCGTCCAGGAGGGAGTACTCCGTATGCAGGTGGCAGTGAACGAACTCACCGGGCATGCGGAGTCTCCTTGTGCATGTGGGCCGTAGTTACAATTCTAGCAGAGGCGGTCCGCCCCCTCAACGAGCGGCGAGTCGCTCGCGCAGCAGGCGGTTGACGACCTCGGGGTTCGCGCGGCCGCGGCTGCGCTTCATCACCTGGCCGACGAGGAACACGACGGCCTTGTCCTTGCCCGCCCGGACGTCGCCGACGGGCCCCGGATGCTCGGCGATCACGGCCTCCACCATCTCCGCCAGGGCGGACTCATCGCTGATCTGGACCAGCCCGCGCTCCTTGACGATCTCGCCGGCGGTCCGGCCGGTATTGAGCATCTCCGGGAGGACGTCCTTGGCGAGACGGCCGCTCAGCGTGCCCCGCTCGAGCAGGCTGAGCATCTCCGCGAGCGACGCGGGCGTGATCTTGGCCTGGTCGATCTCCTGCCCCGCCTCGTTGAGGTAGGCCGCGATGTCGCCGACCAGCCAGTTGGCGACGATCCTGGGCTGGTTGAAGCGCCGGACGGTGTCCTCGAAGAACTCGGCCATCGGCCGCGTGGCGGTGAGCAGGCGCGCTTCGTGCTCGGGCAGCGCGAAGGCCTCGGCGTAGCGCCGCCGCTTGGCATCCGGGAGCTCCGGCAGGTCCGCGCGGACCCGGTCGACCCAGGCGCCGTCGACCGCGAGCGGCACGAGGTCCGGCTCGGGGAAGTAGCGGTAGTCCTGCGCCTCTTCCTTCTCGCGCGACGAGAAGGTCACGCCGCGCTGCTCGTCCCAGTGGCGGGTCTCCTGAACGACCGCCCCGCCCCGGGCCAGCAGTTCCCGCTGGCGCGCCTCCTCAAAACGCAGCGCCCGCTCCACCGCGCGGAGCGAATTCATGTTCTTGACCTCGGTCCGGATCCCGTGGGGGCCGCCGGGAACGCGTAGCGAGAGGTTGGCGTCGCAGCGCATGGTGCCTTCCTCCATGCGGCCGGTCGTGACGCCCGCGTACTGGAGCACCGCGCGGAGCTGCGCGAGGAAAAGCCGCGCCTCTTCGGGCGACCGGAGGTCGGGCTCCGTGACGACCTCCATGAGCGGCGTGCCGCTCCGGTTGTAATCGACCAGACTGCGGCCTTCGGCGTGGAGCAGTTTCCCGGTATCTTCCTCGAGATGCACGCGGCGGATACCGATCGTCCGCGCCGTCCCGGCTCCCTCGAGCTCCATCCGGCCCGCCGCCGCCAGCGGCGGGTGTCCGGCGTACTGGTACTGGGAGATTTGGTAGTTCTTCGGCAGGTCCGGATAGTAGTAGTTCTTGCGGTGGAACTGGCTCTCCGGGTGCACCCGGCAGGCCAGGACGACGGCGGTGCGCAGCCCGAGGTCGACCGCGCGGCGGTTGAGCACCGGCATCGCCCCCGGGAGCCCAAGGCAGACCGGGCACGTCCGCGTGTTGGGGGGCGCGCCGAATTCGACCGCGCAGCCGCAGAACATCTTGCTCGCGGTCTCGAGCTGCACGTGCACCTCGAGGCCGACGACGGTCTCGTAGGTCACGACCGGCCTCCGGCCGGTCTACCCCGGGTCCCCGGCTGTGAGACGACGGGGGGACGCACGGTGCGGTGCGGCGTCGCCTGCTCGTACGCGAACGCCGCGTTGAGAAGCGCCGCCTCGCCGAACGCGCGGCCGATCAACTGCAGCCCGACCGGAAGTCCCGTCACCAAGCCGCACGGCACCGAGATGCCCGGCACCCCGGCAAGGTTCACCGGAATCGTGTAGATGTCGGAGAGATACATCTGCAGCGGATCCTCCACCCTTTCGCCGAGGAGGAACGCCGGCGTCGGCGCGACCGGTCCGAGCAGGACGTCGAACCGCTCGAACGCCTGCGTGAACTCCCGCCGGATGACGGAGCGCACGCGCTGCGCGCGGAGATAGTACGCGTCGTAGTAGCCGGACGACAGCGCGAAGGTGCCGAGCATGATCCGCCGCTTGACCTCCGCGCCGAACCCCTCCCGCCGCGACCGCGCATAGAGGGTGTACAGATCGCCGGCCTTCGCGGTCCGGTGGCCGTACTGCACGCCCGCGTACCGGGCGAGGTTGCTGCTGGCCTCCGCCGGCGCGATGATGTAGTAGGCGGGCAGGGCGTAGACGGCGTGCGGCAGCGACACCTCGTCGCAGACGGCGCCGAGCCCGGCCAACACGCCGGCCGCCGCGCGCACCGCCTCGCCCACGGCCGGCGCGAGGCCCTCGCCGAAAAACTCTCTGACGACGCCGATCCGGAGCCCGCGCACGTCGCCGGTCAACGCGTCGGCATAGGCCGGCACGGGGTCGGCCGAGGAGGTCGAGTCGCAGGGATCGTGTCCCGCGACGGCCCCGAGCAGCAGCGCAGCGTCGCGCACGTCCCGGGCGAACGGCCCGATCTGGTCGAGCGACGACGCGAACGCGATCAGGCCGTAGCGAGAGACACGCCCGTACGTGGGCTTGAGTGCGACAACGCCGCAGAACGATCCCGGCTCGCGGATGCTGCCGCCGGTGTCGCTGCCGAGCGCCAGCGTCGCCTCTCCCGCCGCGACCGCCGCCGCCGATCCGCCGCTCGAACCCCCCGGCACGCGCAGGGGATCCCAGGGGTTGCGGGTCGGCCCGTACCCCGAGTTTTCAGTGCTGCTGCCGAACGCGAACTCGTCGCAGTTGGTCTTGCCGAGCAGCACCGCGCCGGCCTCGCGCAGGCGCGCCGTCACCGTGGCATCGTACGGCGGCCGGAAGCCTTCCAGCATTCGCGAGCCGGCCGTCGTGGGCCAGCCCCGGGTGCAGATGTTGTCCTTGAGCGCGATCGGGATGCCGGCGAGCGCCGGCGCCCCGTCCCGGCCGGCGCGGCCGTCCCACCTCGCGGCCTCGCGCAGCGCGGCGTCCCGGTCCACGTACAGGTAGGCGTGCAGGGTCGAGTCGAGCGAGGCGATGCGGTCGAGCACAGCCCGCACCGCTTCCGAGGGGGACGCTGCGCCCGCCGCGTACAGGCGACGGAGCTCCGCGGCGGTGCAGTCCGCGAGCGACCGCGCTTCGGGCACGCTACTCGCCCTCGATCACCGGCGGGACGACGATGAAGCCATCCTCCACCGCCGGGGCGTTGGCGAGCGCCTCGTCGAGCGAGAGCGACGGCCGGGCCGTGTCGTCGCGCAGGACGTTCGTGGCGCCGGTGGCGTGGGCCGTCGGCGGTTCGCCGCTGAGATCGAGCGCGAGCAGGCTCTGGACGTGCTCGAGGATGCTGCCGAGCTGCGCGCGGAAACGCTCGCGCTCGTCTTCGCTCAGCTCGAGCCGGCTCAGACGGGCCACGTGCGCGACGGTGCGGTCGTCGATCACGGCGGGGCGGCCTCCGTTGTCGCTGGGATGGCGCCATGGTAGCACACGATGGCTCGGGGCGTCACGGCGCGAGCAGGGCCAGCGGCGCACTCCCGACGACGGGCGCCGTCGACGCGCATCCGGCGGCCGGACGCACGATCGTGATGGCGGGGTCGATGATGGGATACGAGTTGGGAACGAAGCGGACTTCCTCCGGGATCGACGGCAGGTACGAGGGCCGCGGGATGAAGCGCACCGTGGGACACGCGGCGATCGGGTTCCACTCGCTCACCACGGCGTAGTCGATGTGGTGCGAGGCATACCAGGACGGCGCCGTGCTGCGATCCGTCCAGTCCGTCCGAAACCGCAGGTGGTTGAGGACCGGCAGGTACCAGGCCAGTTCCAGTTCGAACGCGACCCCGCGGCCGCGCGTCACGTGGCCGGCCAGCCAGTCCACGGCCTGCGTCCGGGTATCGTGATGCCGGTACAGCCAGCCCGCGAGGACCGCCGATTCCCGGACGGGTCCGAGCATGAAGATGACGAGGACCGCCGCTTCGGCCGCGGCCGCGGCTGAACGCCATCGCTGCTGCAACCTCTCCCACGACGCCGGCGGACGGGCCGAGGCCGCCGCGAACGCCGTCAACGTCTCCCACCCCCACTCGGCGCCGAGCGCCGCCCAGATCGCCAGCAGGGGAAGCACGGGCGACAGGTTCCGGGTGTAGAAGACGTCCGCGCGCGCGAGGAAGCACAGCTGCAGCAGGGGGAAGGTCAGGAGGTAGGCCAGTACCCTCGGCCGGTGTGCGTACCCGACGGCGAGGCCGGCGATCGCGGCGGCGCCGGGGATGAGACCGAGCGCGGCGTGCGGCACGACATACCAGTCTCCGCCCTGTGTAGGCCGGAGCAGGTAGCCGAGGTTCCACCCGAGGTGTCGGAGGAAATCGCCCGGGTTCGGGATCGAAAAGACGCCGTAGGGGCCGATCTGCGCGTCAAACCCGGCCCGCACCAGGTCCGGCCGGATCAACAGATACGGCGTGCCCGCGAGTCCGCCCGCGACGATGGCGGCGAACATGAGGCCGAGCCGCCGATCGATGAGCGCCGTCCGGCGCCCGCCGGACGCGTGCGCGAGCACGAGCGCAGGCACGACCCACACCGCGGTCTGCTTCGTCGACATCGCGAGGCCCGCCAGGAGACCCGCGACGAGATAGTCCCACCTCCGCCCCCGCCGGATCACGTTGAGTCCGGCGAGCAGCGCCGCGGTCGTCAGGCACGCCTCCGGGACGTCGACGCGGGCCGTGTCCGAGTAGTACACGGCGCCGGGGGCGACGGCGAGCAGGGCCGCCGCGAGCAGGCCGACCGTCCGGCCGAACGCCGCGCGGCCGAGTCGGTAGGTGAGATACACGGTGGCGGCGCCGAGCAGCGCCGTGAACGCCCGCGCCCACAGATAGAACGATGGAAAGTTGATGTACCAGCCGTACCCGGGCACCAGCGGATGCATCAGGACGATGTCGTTCACGGATTTCATCACACCGAGCGCGCGCAGGTACAGCGAGTGCAGATAGACTACCGGAAGGAGCAAATAGTAGTACAGGCTGCCGTAGATGAAGATGCCGGGATTGAGCGTGTGGTTGAGGACCATCCGGATCACCGGCGGCACCTGAAACCACTCGTCCCACTCGTGGAGGTAGGGCAGCCCGCGCCCCGCGCCGACCAAGCGCAGCGCGAGCGCGTACGCTGTGATGAGCCCCGCGGCGACGGACTCGCGGGCCGCCTCGACGGAGAGGGGGAGACCGCGCGGTGCGGCCTCCCCCTGCTCCGGTTTCAACGCGTACTCGAGCGCTATCGCCCGGGTGTCACTGCTTGTAGAGCGGATAGAAGTACTGCCCGGGGAAGATCGCGTTATAGTACCAGCCGTGCACCCACGACCGCATCGTATAGTAGGTGACCGGCTGCACCAAGAACAGGTACGGCAGGTCGTTGTACGAGATCATCGAGAGTTGCTTGTAGAGCGTCGCGCGCTTGGCGGAATCGGGCGTGCTGACGGCCTGGTCGATCAGCTTGTCCGCGTCGAGGTTCTTGTAGCCGCCGCGGGTCGGGAAGTAGCCGTTCGCCGCGAGGAACGGCTGCGCGAAATCGTGCGGATCCGGGTAGTCGGCGAACCAGCCGAGGAAGTACATCGTGCCCTTGTGCGCGAACAGCAGCGAATTGAGCGCGCTCGCCGGCACCGGCCGCGAGTCGATCTGGAACTTCGGGTTGAGCGACGTCACGGCGTCCTTCAGGATCTGCGCCCCCGTCTGGCGGGCGGTGTTGCCGGCCGTAAACGGCACCGTGAACTTGAAGCCGGCCGACCACACGCGGCCGCCGAACGCCTCCTTGAACTCCGCGATCGCGCGCTCCTTGTTCGTCTGGTAGATCGGCACGGAGGCGTCGTAGCCCAGCATGCCCTGCGGAATCGGCCCGTGCGGAATGACGCCCTTCCCGGCGTAGGCGCCGCTCAGGTTCGCCGAGTAGTCGAACGCGTAGGCGAACGCCCGCCGCACATGGATGTCGTTGAAGAAGTCGGACGGGATCCCCGCGCCGTCGAGCTTGCCGCTCCCGGTGTCCGGGTTGGCCTCCGTGTTGATCTTGAAGTTGAACTGCAGCGTCTGCAGCGCGATCTGCGGCAGGTTGTCCTGCATGATCGTGCCCGGAATCCCCCGCAGCTGCGCCTGCTGGTTGAGGCTGGCCACGATGAGGTCCGCGTCGCCCTGCTGCAGCTGGAGGCGCCGCGTCGTCAGCTCGGCGACCGTGCGCAGCACGATCCGCCGCAGCGCCGCCGGCTTCCGCCAGTAGTGGTCGTTGCGCACGAGCACGATTTCTTTGGCCTGTGGGTCCCAGTGATCGAACATGAAGGGGCCCGTCCCGTTCATGTGGTTGAACTCGTAGCGGTCCTCCGTCTTGGGGTTGTTGTACTTCTGCCAGGTGCCCGGCTGGCCGCCCCAGTCGCCGTGCGCCGCCGCCCACTTGTGCGGCAGGATCTCGGTCCACGCCGCCACGATCGTCATGAACGGCGCGAACGGCTTCTTCAGGTGAAAGACCACGCTGTTGCCGCTCGCGCTCACCGCGCGCTGGACGTCGGCCCACTTGACCTGGATCGTCCCCTTCTCGTCCCGGGTGCTGTCCACGCCGAGGAGCGGCGAGAGCAGCAGCCAGGCGGGCCCGCCGGCCTGATCCTGCAACAACATCCGCCGGACCGAGTAGACCACGTCGTCCACGGTCATGTCCGATCCATCGTGGAACTTGACGCCGCTGCGAATCGGGAAAGTGTAGGTCAGGCCGTCCTGGCTGATTCCCCCGTTGGCCAGCGTCGGGACGCGCGTGGACAGCATCGGCTCGAACCGGTCGAGCGATGAGCCGCTGTACATGATCAGCGTCTCGTAGACGTTCGGCCAAATCGGTTCGTACGAGTAAATGTCGTACGCGAGCGCCGGGTCGAGGCTGGTCACGTCGCCGAAACCGAGCTCGATGAACGTATCCGGATTCTTGGCCGGCACACCGGCGCCGCGCGCCATCGTGGTCAGCGAAACGGCGACGACGGCGGCCAGGACCACGGCGGTGAAACGAGAGCCCCATCCCGAAGGACGCATGCGTTTCCCTCCCGATGCGGCCTGCGTTGTCCGGGAAAGTCGTTCGCGCGGGCTCAGCGGCTACCCTGCAGACGCGGGTCGAAGATGTCGCGGAAGGCGTCACCGAGGAGGTTCCAGCCGAGTACGAACAGGAAGATCGCCGTGCCCGGCACGATCAGCGTGAACCAGTACGTGAACGGATCTCCGGCCGTGCCGGCGATCCAGTTGTGGGAGAGACTGACCAGCTGTCCCCAGTCCGCGTACCCGGGCGGCGCGCCGAGCCCAAGGAACCCCAGCGCCGCGAACGTGATGACGATGCTGCCCATGTTGAGCGAGGCGAGGATGAGCAGCGGGTAAACGGTGTTCGGAATCACGTGGCGCGCGATCACGCGGAAGTCGCCGCTTCCGAGCGCCTGGGCCGCCTGCACGTACTCCATGTCCCGCACGCGGAGAAACTCGCCGCGCAGGAGCCGCGTGTAGGTCGGCCACTCGACCACCGCGATCGCGATCACCGCGTTCCGCACGCTCTGGCCGAGCACCGCCACGATCACGACCGTCAGGATGAGGCCGGGGAACGCGAGAAAGACGTCGGTGACGCGCATGACGATCTCGTCGACGCGCCCGCCGTAGAAGCCGCTCAGGCTCCCCAGGGTCATGGCGATCACCACGGCGCTGGCTACGACGCTCAGCGCGACGATGAACGCCGTCCGCGCGCCCCAGACCACCCCGTAGAAGAGATCGAACTGCTCTTCCGTGGTGCCGAAGGGATGCCCGGGGCTCGGCGGCCGGGGATCGCTCGAGTAGCCGGAGTGCGGAATCATGTACGGGTTCCGTTGCGTCGGGTGCGCGAGCAGCGGCGCGAGCAGCGCCACGACGACGAAGAACGCCACGAGCCCGGCCCCCAGGACGGACAGCGGGTTGCTCCGGAACCGGCGCAGCGTGCGCTGCCACGCGGTCTCGCCGGCCTGGGCCCGCTTCGCCGGCTGCAGCGCGACCGGGCGCGCCTGGACGGCGCTCACTGGAGCCGGATGCGCGGATCCACGATCGCGTACATCACGTCCGCGCAGAGGTTGCTGATGACGAGCAGACCCGCGAAGATCAGCGCAAACCCGGTTACCGCGGGGATGTCGAGCTGCTGGCTGGCGTTGACCCCCCATTGGCCGATGCCGGGATAGTTGAACACCGTCTCCGTGATGACGACCCCGCTCAAGAGGCCGACGAACAGCAGGCTGCCGAGCGTAATCACCGGGATCAGAGCGTTGCGGCGGGCGTGCTTGTCCACGACGACGCGTTCGGCCAGGCCTTTTGCGCGGGCGGTCCGCACGTAGTCGGTCCGGAGCGTCTCGAGCATCGACGAGCGCGTAATCCGCACGAGCACCGCGGTCAGATAGTAGGTGAGCGTGGCGACCGGCAGAATGAGGTGCTTCGCGGCGTCCCAGAACAGCCAGAGGTTGCCGTTCAGCAGCGCGTCGATCGTCAACAGCCCGGTGTAGGGATGAAAGGCGCCGCTGCGGACGTACAAGTCCGCGTTCATCGACAGCCGGCCCGGGGGAAACCATCCAAAGTGCCCGTAGAAGATCATCAACAGCAGCAGGCCCCAGACAAAGGTCGGCAGCGACGCCCCGCTGATCGACGTGAACCGGCTGATCTGATCGAGCACCTGGTCCTTGTGCACCGCGGACTGGGTGCCGAGCCAGACGCCGAGCGCCAGGATGAAGCCGAACGCGTAGAGCGCCAACTCCAGCGTCGCCGGGAAGTATCCGCGGATCGCGGCCGCCACCGGCTCGCGGGCGGTCTCGCTCCAGCCGAGGTCGCCGTGCGCCACCTGCACCACCCAGTCCCAATACTGCACGTACACCGGCTGGTCGAGGTGATACTTCCGGATCAGGTCGGGCAGCGCGTTGAGCTGCTTGGGGTCGTGGATGTACAGGCTGGCCCGCATCGCCGGCGTGAGAAACTGGAGCAGCAGGAAAATGAGGGCGGAGACCCCGAGGCCGACCAGCGGGAGCAGCAGAAGCCGGCGGACGACGAACGCGGTCACGGTCTAGTGTCGAGCGGGCCCGCCCCGTGGAGGCGGGCCCGCTCACTCCGGACCGTCCTACTCCTTAGAAATCGGGTAGTAGTCGGCTCCGCCGAGCACGGCGTTGTAGTACCAGCCGTGCACCCAGGACCGCATCACGAAGAAGCCCACCGGTTGCGCGACGTACAGCCCCGGCACGTCGTTGTACGCGATTTTCGTCAACTGATGATACAGCGCCGCCCGCTTGGCGGGATCGGTCGTCTCGGCGGCCTGCCTGAGCAGCGCGTCGGCCTGCGGGTTGCTGTAGGAGTTGCGCTTCGGGTAGTCGCCGTTGCTCCCGAGGAACGGCTGCGCGAAATCGTCCGGATCCGGATAGTCGACCGCCCACCCGAGCGCGTACAACGTCCCCTTGTGCGCGTTGGTGTTCTGGAGGAACGACGACCACTGCAGGTTGCGA
This sequence comes from bacterium, assembly GCA_035691305.1. Classification (NCBI taxonomy): domain Bacteria; species bacterium. Next base: position 64,626 of record DASSJF010000059.1, on the reverse strand, counting down.
ACGTCGATCTTGAACTTCGGATTCAGGCCTTCGATCGAGTCTTTGAGGATCTGTGCGCCGACCTGGCGGACGACGTTGCCCGTGTTGTAGGTCGCCGTGAACTTAAACCCGGTGTCCCAGAGCTTTCCCCCCCAGGCTTCTTTGAATTCGGCGGCCGCCTTGGCCGGGTCGTGGGTGTACTTGGGGGCGGTGGGATCATAGCCGAGCAGACCGCTGATGATCGGCCCGTTCGGCTGCTCCGCCTTGCCCTTATAGCCGTCGCGGATGAAGGCCGCGTAGTCGAAAGCGTAGGCGAAGCCGCGGCGAACGTGTACGTCGCTGAAGAAGTCCGGCGGAATCCCGTTGCCGTCCAGCTTGCCGCTGCCGACGTCCGGATTCCCGGTCGCGTCGATCTTGAAGTTGAAGTGCAGCACTTGGATGATCAGCTGCGGGAACCCGTCGCGGATTGCGACGCCCGCCATCCCCTCGACCTTGCTCTGATCGGGCCGCAACACATCGACCATGTCCGCATCGCCCTGCTGCAGCTGCAGGCGCCGGGTCGTAAACTCCGTGACGGTCTTGAGGATCACCCGCGCGAGACGGGCCGGCTTGCGCCAGTACTGGTCGTTACGGGCCAGGATGACCTGCTTGGCCTGCCGGTCCCACTGCTGGAGCTTGAAGGGGCCCGTGCCGTTCATGTGGTCGAATTCGTACCGGTCCTGCAGCTTGGGATTGTTGAACTTCTGCCAGGTTCCGCCCTGGCCGTCCCAATCTCCGTGCGCGGCCGCCCACGCCTTCGGCATCACGAACGACCACGCCGCGACGATGCTGAGGAACGCGCCGTAGGGGTGCGCGAGATGGAAGACCACGTTGTCGCCCTGCACCGTGACGGTCTTCGCGACGTCCGAGAAGTTGACGGCGATCTTATCTTTATCGCGGGTGCTGTCGCGCCCGGTCAAGGGGGTCAGCAGCAGCCACGACGGCCCGCCGTCCCGGTCCTGGAGCATGAACCGGAGCATCGAGTACCGCACGTCGTCCGGCGTCATCGTGGAGCCGTCGTGGAACTTGACGCCCTTCCGAATCGGGAACGTGTAGGTGAGGCCGTCCTTGCTGATGAGCCCGTTGGCCAGGCTCGGCACCGTGGTGGCCAGTATCGGCTGGTACCGAGACAGGACGCTGCCGTCGTATTCGATCAACGTCTCGTAGACGTTGGGGTACACGATCTCGTAGCTCGTCGTGTCGTACTGGTAGGCCGGATCGAGGCTCTCGGGGTCCCCGGCTCTGAGCGTGACGAAGGTATCGGGGTTCTTGACCGGCGCTCCCGCCCCGCGCGCGCCCGTCCCGAGGGCGAGCACGCCGATCGCGAGCGCCAGCACGAGCGCGATTCCTCTGCCCTTCACCGCCGCACCGCCTCCTTCATTGGTTGCACCGATGGTTGCTCCGACATCTGTCTTGCCCTACGGTCGCTCCCCCTAGCGTGCGGCGTCCCCTCGGGCGCCGCGCCGGCGGACCGCCCGCGGCGGACTGGCCGGCCCACCATGTCATCTCAGGCGATCCGGCGTTACGGATTCGCCTGCTGCGGCTGCGCCGTCGCCACCGACCCGGCGGCCGTCGCCGGCGCCCCGACCACCGCGGCCTTGCTCCGCTGGCTCTTGAACGGCCGCGGCGGGCACGCCACGTAGTGGTCGCGGCCGCCGCCGATGTCTTCGAACGCCGGCGGATCGATCCGGCAACTCGGCTGCACGTACAGGCACCGCGTGTGGAAGCGGCAGCCGGCCGGAGGGTTGATCGGGCTCGGCACGTCGCCCGGAAGGATGATGCGGTCGCGGCGCATCTCCGGATTGGGAATCGGTACCGCCGAGAGCAGGGCCTCCGTGTAGGGGTGCTGCGGATTCGCGAACAGCTCGTCGGCGGGCGCCATCTCGACGATCTTGCCGAGGTACATGACCGCGATCCGGTCGCTGATGTGCTTGACGACCGAGAGGTCGTGCGCGATGAACAGGTAGGTCAGCCCGAACTCCTTCTGCAGCGACTCGAGCAGGTTGAGCACCTGCGCCTGGATGCTGACGTCGAGCGCAGAAACCGGCTCGTCCGCGATGATCAGCTTCGGGTTCACGGCGAGGGCCCGCGCGATGCCGATCCGCTGTCGCTGGCCGCCGCTGAATTCGTGCGGGTAACGGTTGGCGTGGTACGGTGAGAGGCCGACGACCTCCAGCAGCTCCTGCACCCGCCGGATCTTGTCGCGGCCGCGCGCGAGGTTGTGGATCTCGAGCGGCTCGCCGATGATATCGCCGACGGTCATCCGCGGGTTAAGCGAGGAATACGGGTCCTGGAAGATGATCTGCATGTCCCGGCGCATCCGCCGCAGCTCTTCCTTGTGCAGCTTGAAGATATCCCGCCCCTCGAACAGCGCCTCACCGGACGTGGGCTCCTGCAATCTCAAGATGACGCGGCCGGTAGTCGTCTTACCGCACCCGGACTCGCCGACGAGCCCGAGCGTCTCTCCCTTGCGGATGTAGAAGTCCAGTCCGTCGACGGCCTTCACCGCCCCGACCTGCCGCTGGAAGATGAAGCCTTTGGTGACGGGGTAGTGCTTGACGAGGTTCTTGACCTCGAGCAGAATCGCGCCGTTCTTCGCCGCGTTCGTCGCCATGGGTCCTCCTACACCGATCCGCTGCGGGTCGACGCGGCCAGGCCGGCCTTTTCGGCCGCCTGCCGGTCTTTGTCCGTGGCTTTGTCCGAATACAGGTAGCATTTCGCGGTGTGGCCCTGCCCGACGGTGTAATCCGGCGGATCGGCCTGCACGCACACGTCCATCACAAACGGGCAGCGCGGCGCGAACGGACAGCCGGGCGGCAGGTCGATCAGGCTCGGCGGCTGTCCCTCGATCGGGATCAGCCGCTCCTGGCGGATGTACAGCTTCGGAACAGAGTGCAGCAGGCCCCAGGTGTACGGATGTTTGGGTTCCCGGAACGTCTTACGCACGTCGGTGTGCTCGACCGGCCGGCCCGCATACATCACGACGACGTTGTCGCACATCTCCGCGACGACGCCGAGGTTGTGGGTGATGAAGATGATCGACATCCCGAACTCGCGCTGCAGCTCGCGCATCAGGTCGAGGATCTGCGCCTGGATCGTCACGTCGAGCGCGGTGGTCGGTTCGTCGGCGATCAGGATCGACGGGTTACAGGAGAGCGCCATCGCGATCATCACGCGCTGGCGCATGCCGCCCGAGAACTGGTGCGGGTAGTCCCTGACGCGCTGCTTGGCCAGCGGGATCTTCACGCGATCGAGCATCTCGGCCGCGCGGTCCCACGCCGCCCTCTTGTCGAGGTGCTGGTGCAGGATGATCGCCTCGGCGATCTGCTCGCCGATCGTCAGCACGGGGTTGAGCGAGGTCATCGGCTCCTGGAAGATCATCGCGATGCGGTTGCCGCGGATCTTCCGCATCTCCTCGTCGGAGAGCTTGAGGAGGTTGCGCCCTTCGAACAGGATCTCGCCGTCGACGATCTTGCCGGGCGGCGTGGGGATGAGCCGCATCACCGAGAGCGCGTGGACGCTCTTGCCCGACCCGGACTCGCCCACAATCCCCAGCACTTCGCCGCGCTGGAGGTCGTACGAGAGGCCGTCAACCGCCCGGACGACCCCCTCGTCTGTATAGAAGTAGGTCTTCAGATTGCGGACCGACAACAGCGCGTCAGCCACGCGTCGCCCCCCTGGACTCGCCGCCAACGGGCGGCATCGCTGGCGCCGGACTGAACGGCCCGGCGCGCGGTCTCGGGATTCCACAAGGTGTATCCAAATCCTTTACTCGACGGTCGGGCGGGGCGGTTCCCTCCATCCCCGCCTTTAGGGGAGCTTTACTTCGGCAGATCGGGGGCGTACTGCACGGAGTACGCGGCATAGTCCTGGCCGGGGGCGCCCGACACGGTCGCGAGATACCGCCGTCCGTGGTACAGCTTCGCGACCACCTGGGCGATCGAGGAGTTTTGGTAGAGCGCCAACTGGACGATCAGCCGGCCCTCGGTCGCGAGGTACTGCCGGTTGAGCGCGGCCGTGTGCGACGGGTCATAGTAGCGGGACTGGAAGCTGACGGTGACGGTACCGGACGACGGGTCGTACGACGCCTCCGGACGGCTCGCCTCCCCCGAGATGCTGACCACGGCGCCGCGGGCGCGGGTCGCCGGCTCGTGCTGCATGCCCTGCGGGATGTCGGGCAACACCGCGCCGCGCTGCACCTGCGCGATCCTACCATACAAAAGAGACCCGCCTCCGACCACGACCGCGGCCGCCAGAGCCGCCGCCACGATCTTCGGCACCGCGGACGGATTCGAGCCGGGCCGGCCCGTCCCGCGCCCCATTCGCCGGCCGCCGCGCTCCGCGGCACGGCGCGCCGTACGCGCGGCCGGAGCCGCGCCGCGCGGCTTCATCTGCGACGAGTTCGGCGGCATCATACCCGCCATTCTACGTCGAGCGCTGCCGCGGGTCCAGGGCGTCCCGGATGCCGTCGCCGAGAAAGTTGAAGGCGAGGATGGCGATCACGATCGCGAGCCCGGGCAGCAGGAGCCATGGAAACTGGGTGAACACCTCGATGCTCTGCGCCTGCGCGAGCTGCAGCCCCCAACTCGTGCTCGGCTCCTGCACGCCGATCCCGAGGTAGGAGAGCCCGCTCTCTCCGAGGATGACCCCGGGAATCGTCAGGGTCGCGGCGACGATGATGTACGACGAGGTACTCGGCAGCACGTGCCGGACGATCACCCGGAAGTCCTTGAGGCCGGCCGCCCGCGCGGCCAGCACGAACTCGAGCTCGCGAAGGCCGAGGACGATGCCGCGAATCACGCGCGCGAGCCCGCCCCACCCCGTGAGGCTGAATACGGCCGACAGCAGTACGATCCGCTCCGGGCTGGTGAGCGTCGGCGGCAGCACCGACGTCAGCGCCAGGATCAGGTAGAACTGGGGAAACGACGCCAGCACCTCGACCGCGCGCATCAGCACGTTGTCGACGAGCCCGCCGTAGTAACCCGCGATGCCGCCCAGCACCATCCCGACCGGGAAACTGATCACGACGACGAGGATGCCGAGCATGAGCGACACGCGGCTGCCGTAGAGCAGGCGCGAGAACAGATCCCGGCCGAACTGGTCCGTGCCCAGCAGGAACAACCGCGCCGGCGCGTCCACGCCGAGCAGGTGGACGTCGCCGGGAACGACGCCCAGCCAGCGGTACGGCGCTCCCCGCACGATGAGCCTGACGTCGTACGTCCGGGCCGTGTCCGGGGCGTACTGCGGGATCGACGGATCGACGACGCGGTACGCGTAGACGAACGGCCGCAGGTGGACCCGTCCCCGCGCGTCCACCCAGTGGATGCCGGTCGGCGGCGCGTAGAAGAGGTTGCGGTCGCTCTGGTCGAGCCCGTACGGCGCCAGAAACTCCGCCAGCAGCATTGCCGCGTACAGCACCATAAGCGCGACCCCGCCCCAGACCGCGAGCCGGTAGCGCTTGAGCTGCCGCCACGCGAGCTGCCACGGGCTGCGGGCCCGGGCCGCCTCGGCCCGCCGCTGCGCGGCGAGCCGCGCGGTCGCGACTTCGTGCGCCGTGCTCACGGCCGGCGCCGCTCGAGGCTAGTCATACCGGATGCGCGGGTCGACATACGCCAGCAGGATATCGGCGGTGAGGTTGCCGAGGATCAACATCACGCTGCCGAGCAGCAGGCTCGCCATGACCACGAAGACGTCCTTCTTGAGCAGCGCCTCGAGGATCAGCCGGCCGAGACCCGGATAGCCCATGATGTTCTCCACGAACGCGGCGCCGCTCAGGAGGCCGCCGAGCTCGAACCCGAAGAACGTGACGAGCGGGTTGATGGCGTTGCGCACGGCGTGCCGGTAGATGACACGGCGCTCGGCGAGGCCCTTTGCCCGCGCGGTCTTGACGTAGTCCGAGCGCAGCACCTCGAGCAGGTTGTTGCGCATGTAGCGCATCAGGCCGCCGACGGAGAAGAGGCCGAGCGCGATCGTCGGCAGCACGAGGTGTTTGGCGACGTCGAACGCCTTGCCCCACCACGGGTAGGTGTCGAAGTCCACGCTCGTGAGCCCCTGCAGCGGCAGCAGGTGGCTCCAGTAAGCGGCGTACAGCAGCAGCAGGGCGCTGAAGAACGACGGGATCGAGATCGCCACGAACGCCGCCGTGTTAAGAACACCGTCCGTTACCGAGTACTGGTGCACCGCGGAGTAGATGCCGAGCGGCAGCGCGACCGACCACGCGACGACGAGCGACGCAAGCGACAGCAGCAGCGTGTTGAGCGCGCGGCTACCGATCAGCCACGTCACGGGGACGTTGTAGGCGAACGAGAGGCCGAAGTCGAGGTGCACGATGCTCCACAGCCACCGGAAGTACTGCACCCACGGCGGCTGGTCCATCCCGAACTGCGCCTTGAGCGCCGCGATCGTCTGCGGACTGATCTGCGGATACTGCAGCACGAGCGACTGGAAGTAGTTGCCCGAGCCGGGCACGAGCTGGATCGCCGCCCAGCTCACCAGCGTGATGCCGAAGAGCAGCGGCCCCAGGAGCAGCAGGCGGCGCAGGATATAGCGGAGCATCAATCCGCGGCGGCGGCCGGCGCCGCCCGCCCTATTTGATGAAGACCGCGGGGAAGTTCCAGAACGGCCCGCCGAACGCGGTGAACCGAATGTTGCCGAACTTGTTCCGGACGGCGACGTAGGCGTTCGGAATGGCGGTGTACACCACCGGCACCTGCTCGGCGACGATCGCCTGATACTGGTAGTAGTACTCGCGGCGCCGGTTCTGGTCGACCGTCGTCGCACCGAGCGTGAAGTACCGGTCGATCTGGGCCTCCCACGCCGTCGCCGGCTTCGGTTCCTTCGGGTTCCACATGTGGAGGCTGCCGGAGGAATTCCAGACGTTCTGGCCGTTGTGCGGCTCGATCCCGCCGGTGAGGCCGAGCACCATCGTCTCCCACTTGAACGACTCCACCAGTTTGTTGACGAGCGTGTTGAACGCCTCGGGCACCAGCGTGACGTGCATGCCGAGCTGGGTGAGGTCCTGCCGCATGATGTTCGCGATCGCCACCCGGTCCTGGTTGTCCGAGTTCGTGCTGATCACGAACTCGACGGCGTGCCCGTCGGCATCCCGCAGGGCGCCGTCCGAGCCCTTCTTGAAGCCGGCCTCGGCGAGAACCTGCGCGGCCTTGCCGAGGTCATACGGATACTGCGTCACGTGCGGATTGAAGAAGAACTTGTCCGCCGGGCTCTCCGGACCGTACTGCGCCACGGCGTGCCCCGCGAAGACCTGGTTGATGATCGCCTGGCGGTCCGTGGCGTACGCCACCGCCTGGCGGAACTTCTGGTTCTGGAACCACTTGAGCTTGTAGTCCGGCATTCCGCTGCGCGGATTCTGGTTGAACACGAGAAACTCGGTGCCGAACGTCGGCCCGCCGTCGAAGACCGTGTAGTTTCCGGACTTCTCGTCCCGCTTGAACGCCGCGTATTCCTTGGGCCGGAGGCCGTAGCTGTCGGTCTGCTTGCCCTGGAAGAGCAGGCGCAGCGCCTCCTGACTCGGCACGATGCGCAGGACGACTCGGTCGATGTAGGGCAGCCGGCGTCCCTGCGCGTCCGCCTTCCAGTAGCGTGGATTGCGCACGTATGAAATGCGCTCCGCCGGCCGGTACTCGGTCATGATGTAGGGCCCGGAACCCACGAGATCCTTGGGCGAGGTGTTCACGCCCCAGGTCTGTTTGAACTTGCCGGCTTTGTAGGCGTCCTCCAGCTTGTGGCGCGGCAGAATCGAGACGCCGATCGTGCGAAGGAAGGGGCCGAACGGCTCCGCGGTCTTGAATTGGACCGTGCGCGCGTCGACCTTGGCGACCTGGATGGGCTTGCCCGCAACGCTCAGCACGTCGGCGAGACTGTTCGGAATGTTCTTGTCGAAAATAACGCCGAAGGTGAACACGACGTCGTCCGCCGTCAGCGGCCGGCCGTCGTCCCACTGCAGACCCTGGCGCAGGACAAACGTCCACGTTCTGCCGTCGGGGCTGGTCTTCCACGATTCCGCGAGCGCGGGCTCGGTCTCGGTCGTCTCGCCGTTGTCCTCGACGAGGCCGTCGAAGAGGGTCCCGAGCGGGCCCGTCGACGACGTCTCCTGCGCCAGGACCGGGTTGAATGTCCGGGGGTCGCTGACCTGCGAATCGAGAAACTCGCCGCCGAACTTGCCGGCGTCGCCGTTCATGACCTTGGGATTGGGCAGGCCCGGCAGGCTGGGATGGCGGGACGGCGCGGCCGCCCCCCATGCCGGCGGCATGAAGAGGCTCGTCGCGACGAGCGCACAAATGACAAATCGCACGGTGGGACCTCCCAACTCCGGGTACGGGCGTTCCTTGGCGTGTGGTTCCCTAGGGATACTTTCCTCGCTTTTTCACGGAAAGAACGAATCGCCGGTGTGCCGGACAGCCGCGCCGCGGAGTATTCGCGCGCGGCGGGCACCCGCCCCTGCCGCGGATCTTAGCCGGGACGGCCGCCGGGTTGTACGGCGTCGACCGCGATGCGCTGGAGCGGTGCGTAGCCGAGCGCGAGCCGCTTGGTCCCCGCCGGGCCGTCGAACCGGACCGTGATGATGGCGCGCGGCCCTTCGCCGTCCACCTCCAGCACGCGGCCGACGCCGAACGTCTTGTGTCGCACCGTATCGCCGACGTCGACCTCAGGCACGGGACGCTGATCTTCCTCCGGCCAGTCGCCGGTCTCGGTGCGCGGCGTCGCGACGCGCTCGACGGCCTCCGCGGGGATCTCGGCGAGAAACCGGGACGGCAGGCCGGGCCGGGTGGTGCCGTACGTGGTCCGCTGCCGGGCGTAGGTCAAGAGCAGACGGCTGCGCGCGCGCGTCATGCCCACGTAGCACAACCGGCGCTCCTCCGCCAGGTCGACGTCTTCCTCCAGGGCGCGCATGTGCGGGAAGAGGCCTTCCTCGAGCCCCGCCAGCACGACCACCGGAAATTCGAGGCCCTTCGCGCTGTGCAGTGTCATGAGCGTCACGCGGTCGGGACGCTCCTCGAACGTGTCGACCTCGGTCTGCAGCGCGAGATGCTCCAGGAAGGCTTCCAGGGTCCCCTCCCCGCTCATCGCCTCCACTTCCTGGGCGACCGCGGCGAGCTCTTCGAGGTTCTCGAGGCGCGCGTAGGCGTCGTCCGTTCCTTCGGACTCCAGCAGGCGGCGGTAGCCCGTGCGATCGATCGCGCGCAGCAGCACGTCGCGCGCGGAATGGTCCGCGGCAAACCCGGCCAGATCCTCGACGAGGTCGGCGAACTGGGTGAGGCCCGCGCGGACGGCGCCCGTGACCCCCGCGGCCCCGCCGCCCTCCGCGCCTCCGCGAGCCGTGCGGCGCAGCGCCTCCCACAAGGTGACGCCGGACTCCCGCGCGTGGGCGTCGAGCCGCCGCAGGGTGGTGTCGCCGACGCCGCGGCGGGGAACGTTCACGACCCGGCGCAGCCCCGCCTCGTCGGCCGGGTTGAAGGCCACCCGCAGGTACGCGAGCAGGTCCTTGACCTCGGCGCGCTCGTAGAAACGGACGCCGCCGACGATCTGATACGGGATCCCGAGGCGCAGAAACATCTCCTCGAACTGCCGGGACTGCGCGTGGGTCCGGTAGAGCACCGCGGCGTCGCCGAAGCGTCCACCGCGGGAGTGGTGGACGCGGATCTGCTCGCCGGCATGCCGCGCCTCCTCGTAGCCGTCGAACGCCTCGTACAGCGTCACCGGCGCGCCCTCGGGGTTCGCGGTCCAGAGCGTCTTCGGATGGCGGTGCGGATTGTTCCGGATCACCGCGCCGGCGACGGCGAGGATGCGCTGCGTCGAGCGGTAATTCTGCTCCAGCGCGACGATCCGCGCCTCCGGGTAGTCCCGCTCGAACTCCAAGATATTCCGGACGTCGGCGCCGCGCCACCGGTAGATCGCCTGATCGTCGTCGCCGACGACGCACAGGTTGCGGTGGCGGCGGGCGAGCAGCCCGACCAGCATGTACTGCGCGTGGTTGGTGTCCTGGTACTCGTCGACAAGGATGTGCCGGAACCGGTCCTGGTACCGCGCCAGCACGTCGGGCGCGCCCCGCAACAGCTGCACCGTCCGCAGCAGCAGATCGTCGAAGTCGAGCGCCCGTGCGTCGTCGAGCCGGCGCTGGTAGGCCGCGTATACTCGAGCCAGCATCGATTCACGGGCGGTCTCGGCCCGCGCGGCGTAGGCGACGTGGTCGATCAGCTCGTTCTTCGCGCGGCTGATCTCGTGCAGGACGACCGCGGGGGGAAATCGGCGGTCGTCGAGATCGAGCGCCCGAAGCGTGTCGCGCATCAGCGTGCGCTGGTCGTCTCCGTCGTAGATGACGAACCGCCGATCGACGCCGGCCGGCTCTCCCGACTTCCGTAGAAGCCGGCTGCACGTCGCATGAAACGTCCCGATCCACAGCGCCCGCGACGCCTGCGGGCCGAGAAGTGCGGCGAGGCGCTCGCGCATCTCCCCCGCCGCCTTGTTCGTGAAGGTCACGGCGAGGATGCCGGACGGCGGTACGCCGCGGTCGCGGATCAGCGACGCGATACGGTAGGTGAGAACGCGGGTCTTGCCCGACCCGGCGCCGGCGAGGACGAGCAGCGGCCCCTCTCCGTGCCGCACCGCCTCGAGCTGACGTGGATTCAGCAGCGTTTCGAGCGTGGATTCAGCTTCGGGCAATGATCGCTCCTAGGGCGCCCAACGGTCACGATGGGTAGTTGCAGTGCGCCTCTATGGTACCACCCGGTGAGACTTCGATCGGAACGCCCGCGTTGAGGAAGGCGGCATGCGGCGGGCGGCCGTTCGGGAACCCCGATCTGTCCGAAACGGGTGCCCGCCTCTCTTGATGTAGGCGTCTCGAATGAGACGTTACCGGGCGAAGCCGGTCACTCCCACTCGATGGTCGCGGGAGGCTTACTGGTGACGTCGTAGACCACGCGGCTGACGCCGGGCACCTCGCCCGTGATCCGGTTGCTCATCGTTTCGAGGAGGTCGGCGGGCAGCCGCGCCCAGTCGGCCGTCATGCCGTCTTCGCTCGTGATGACGCGGATGGCCACCACCTGCCCGTAGGTACGGGCGTCGCCGGCAACGCCGACCGTGTGCACGGGCAGCAACACCGCAAAGGCCTGCCACACTTCCCGGGTCAGGCCGGCGCGGCGGAGCTCTTCGCGCACGATCGCGTCCGCCGCGCGCAGCGTCTCGAGCCGCGCATCGGTGACGTCGCCGAGCACCCGGATCGCGAGGCCGGGGCCCGGGAACGGATGCCGCCCCACCATCTCGTCCGGCAGCCCGAGCGTCCGCGCGACCACCCGCACCTCGTCCTTGAAGAGCGTCCGGAACGGCTCGATCAGACGGAACGGCATCACGTCCGGCAGCCCGCCGACGTTGTGGTGGGTTTTGATGCGCGCCGCGGTCCGGGTGCCGCTCTCGATGACGTCGGGGTACAGCGTGCCCTGCACGAGCCACTCCGGCCGGTCGAGCCGCGACGCCTCCTCCGCGAACACGGTGATGAACTCGCGGCCGATGAGGATCCGTTTCCTTTCCGGATCGACGATGCTCGAGAGGCGCTCGAGGAACCGGCGCCGGGCGTCGACGTGCACGAGCGGCATCCCGAAGTGGTCGCGGAACACCGACACGACACCCTCCGACTCCCCCTGGCGCAGCAGCCCGTGGTCGACGAAGACGCAGGTCAGCCGCTCGCCGATCGCCCGGAAAACCAAGGCGGCCGCCGCGGAAGAGTCGACGCCGCCGCTCAGCGCACAGATCGCCCGCCCCGTCCCGACCCGGGCCCGGATCTCATCGACCGAACGGTCGATGAACGACGCCATCTCCCACGAGGGCGAACAGCCGCAGACCGTATAGAGGAAGTTGCGCAGGACGTCCGTGCCCCACGGCGTGTGCGAGACCTCGGGGTGAAACTGCAGGCCGTAGAGGCGGCGCGGCCGGTGCGCGATCGCGGCGTAGGGTGTATGGTCGGAGTGGGCGAGCGTCTCGAAGCCCTCCGGCAGCCGCGCGACGCAGTCGCCGTGGCTCATCCAGCCGATCAGCCGCCGCTCGAGGCCCCCAAAGAGTGCGTCGGGCGACTCGTCGACGAAGAGGCGCGTGCGGCCGTACTCCCGGCGCGCGGCGGGGCCGGTCTGCCCGCCCAGCACGTGCGCCATCAGCTGCATGCCGTAGCAGATGCCGAGGATCGGAATCCCGGACGTGAACAGCGCCGGATCGCAGTGCGGCGCCCCGGCGTCGTAGACGCTGTTGGGGCCGCCGGAGAGGATCAGCCCCTTCGGCCGCAACGCCATCAGCTCCGCGAGCGGCGTGTCGAACGGCAGGATGAGGCTGTAGACGCGGAGCTCGCGGACGCGCCGGGCGATCAATTGGCTGTACTGCGCCCCGAAGTCGAGCACGACGATCAGGTCGTCCGTCGCGGGAACCTGCGCGCGCGTCACCCGCTCCCGGACGCCGACGCCCGTCTCGCCGCCCGGCACGGCCGCCGCGGTCACCGCCCCTGCCCCACCCGCTGCGCGATCTGCATCGTCTTGCCCTCGGTGACCAGCGCGGGGGCGATGATCACTTCCGCCTGCTGCATCTGCCGCACCGTGCGGGCCCCGCACATGCCCATCGCGGTGCGCAGCGCCTCGATGAGGTTTTGCGAGCCGTCGTCGACGCGGGCCGGCCCAAAGAGGATGTCGCGCAGGGTACCCGTGCTGCGCACGTTGATCCGGGTGCCGCGCGGCAGCGCCGCGTGCGGCGTCGCCATCCCCCAGTGGAAGCCGCGGCCCGGCGCCTCCTCGGCGCGCGCGAACAGCGAGCCCAGCATGACCGCGTCGGCGCCGCAGGCGATCGACTTCGCGATCTCCCCGCCGACCGAGATCCCGCCGTCCGCCACGATCGGCACGTGGCGGCCGGTGCGCCGCGCAAACTCGGCGCGCGCCGCGGCGACGTCCATGACCGCCGTCGCCTGCGGCACGCCGACGCCCAGCACCTTCCGGCTCGTGCACGCCGCGCCCGGCCCGACCCCGACGAACACCGCGGACACACCGGACTCGAACAGCTGCAGCGCCGCTTCATACGAGACGCAGTTGCCGGCCATGACCGGAATCTTCGTGTGCGTGACGAGGTCCCGCAGCGACAGCGCGCGGCCGCGCTCGCTGCGGTGCTGCTCGGTGATGACGGTGGACTGCACGAGCAGGATCTCGGCGCCGGCCTCCGCCGCGAGGGGCGCAAGGCGCGCGGCTCCGGCCGGCGTCGTCGAGACCACGGGCACGCCGCCGCCCGCGCGGATCTCCGCCACGCGCCGGCCGACGAGCTCGTCCTTGATCGGCTCGCGGTACACGTCCTGCATCACGCCGACGACGCGGTCCGGCGCCGCGTCGGCGAGCCTGTCCAGCACTTCGCGCGGGTTGGAATAGCGCGTCTGAACGCCTTCGAGATTGAGGACCGCCATCGCGCCGAGCTTGGAGAGGGCGACCGCCATGCCGGCGTCCACGACGCTGTCCATCGCCGCCGCGATGACCGGCAGCGCGAACGTCCGTCCGGCAACGTCCCACGAGGTGTCGACGTCTTCCGGATCGACCGTCGCCGACGCCGGCACGAGCGCGATCTCCTCGAAGCCGTACGTCCTCCGTGCGGCGCGGCCCTTCCCTATGAACTCCATGCCTGCACCCTCCCACCCCGTCTACGCGGGGCCTCCGAGAAACTATCGCGCCCCCGCGGGGCGGGGGCGTCGGCGGTTCACGTGTACACCTCGGGCTTCAGGACACAAATAAAGGGCAGATTCCGGTAGATGCCGGCGTAGTCGAGGCCGTATCCGACGACGAACTTGTCCGGAATCTCGAACCCGCGGTAGTCGATCGGCACGTGGCGCCGCCGTCGCGTCACCTTGTCGAGCAGCGCACACACGCGCAGGCTCGCAGGATACCGCGCCTTCAGCGTCTCCAGCAGGTAGTCCATGGTGAAACCGGTGTCGATGATGTCGTCTACGATCACGACGTGGCGCCCTTCGATCGTCTGGTCGAGGTCTTTCAGGATGCGGACGATGCCGGAGTTCTCGGTGCCCGATCCGTACGCGCTCGTCGCGATGAAGTCGAGCATGCACGGCACGGACACCTGGCGGATCAGATCGGAGAGGAACAGCGACGCGCCCTTCAAAATGCCGACGAACAGCGGGGTCTTGCCGTCGTAGTCTCTGCTGATCTGCCGTCCGAGGTCCGCGATGCGTTCCGCGAGTTCATCCTCGCGGATCAGCACCTCGGCGACGTCGTCCAGCAGCCCCACGCGATGCGGGCCCTCCCCCGGCGGAACCGGAAACACGTACACAGGAACCGCGTGCACGGCCCCGGGTAATTTTCTGGATTATAGGACGGACGTTCGCGGATGTCAATCGAAGCGTGCCGGTGTGCAACTACCGCCGGAGTCGCCGCGGTATACTGGCGGAGATGGAACGCCGCACCGATCCGCGCGACCGGCTGATCGTCGCCCTCGACACGCCGTCGCTCCCCGAGGCGGAGGCGCTCGCGGACCTGCTGGCCGGCGCCGTGCGGTGGTTCAAGATCGGCCCGCACCTGTTCACCGCGGCGGGGCCCGCCGCGGTGGCCGCGATCCGCCGGCGCGGTGAAATCTTTCTCGACCTGAAGTTTCACGACATTCCCTCGACCGTCGCCGCGGGCGTCGAGGCCGCCGCGCGTCTCGGGGCTTCGCTCTGCAACGTGCACGCCCTCGGCGGGCGCGCGATGCTCGAGGCCGCGTCACGCGCGGCACGCGAAGCGCCGCCCGGCCCGAGCGGGCGCATGCGGGTCATCGGGGTCACGCTGCTGACCAGCGATGACGCCGCCACCCTCGAGGAGATCGGCGTAAAGGGAGACCCGGCCGCGGAAGCTCTTCGCCTCGCGCGGCTGGCGCAGGTCGGGGGGCTCGACGGCGTCGTCGCCTCGCCGCTCGACGCGGCGGCGGTGCGGAAGGCGTGCGGCCCCGACTTTCTCATCGTCACTCCCGGCATCCGACCGGAAGGCAGCGATCGCGACGATCAGCGGCGCACCGAGACGCCGGCCGCGGCGATCGCGGCCGGCGCGGACATGCTCGTCGTCGGACGGGCGATCACCCGCGCCCGCGACTCACGCGCCGCTGCCGAGGAGATTCTCCGGCAGATGGGCGGCGGGGGACGCGGTTAGCGCAGAGCCGGGGCCCTCTAGGTTCCTCCGGGCGCCGCCGTGAGCGGACCGGCCAGTTGAGCGGCGCCGCGACGGGCCGCGTCGTCGAGCGTCGCTTCAACGACACGGGACGCCGCAGCGCCCACCGCGTACCCCGTCACCCGCCCCTCATACACGATGCGCCCCTGAGGGGCGTCGAAGATCTGCACGGTCACGACCGCCATGCCGTCGAGCGCGCCGCCCCCGTCGCCGCCGGCGCTGAAGTCGGTTCCCATCCCGCCGCCGAGGCGGTCGAGAACGAGGGATTGGATCCATCCCACGACCAGCCGGTCCGCGCCGGCGGCGCGGGCGAGCTCGCCCAACCTGGCGAAGCGCAGCGCGTCCGCCCCCCGCCAGCGCAGCGCCGCCTCCTCGACGCGGACCCGGGCCGGTGGCACGACGGAGAAATGTCCGCCCGAAGCCGCCGCGAGACGGTCCGACAGCGCCGCGCTTGCGTATTCCTCGGGAACGACCCCGACGTACGTGGTAAGCGGTGTCGGCGCGTAGAACAGCGCCACCGCGACGGTCCGATCCGCGGCCCGCGCCGCGGGCACGCCGGCCAGCGCCGCCGCCGCGACGACGAAACAGAGCCCCGCGACCCGGCGAAGATGCCCCACGCGGCGCGCCACCGTTCCTACGGCGCGTACTGCGCCGGGACCGGCCGGCCGTCGGCGGTTTTGACGATCGCCCATTTCGATCCGTTGTACTTCACGGTGTCGCCCACAGAAATCGCCGAGTAGAAGGGCGGCGGCACCAGATAGGTCTGCCCCCCCACCATGATCATCCGGTCCGCATCGTCGGCGCCGGTGCTGTACTTCTGCTCGACGGGTCCGAAGACGTAGGCTTTGCTGCCGCAGCCTACGCTGATGTCCGCGGCCAGCACCGACAACAGCGCGACGAATAGCAAGACTCTGGCGGCCTGCCCCCGCATCGTGTGCACCTCCAGGAAACGATCCACCTACAGTATAGTCCATCCGCGAGACGAACGCGTCCCATCATGGGGCGTCGCGTGGAGGTTGTCTTGAAAAACCGGGTGGCCCCCTCCGGGATCGGGGGGGCCACCGGTCGAACCGAACCGTGTTGCGGACGGGCTAGAACGTGTAGTCGAGCTGCGAGCGGTACAACGTGTACTGCGAGACGCCGTTGATCCGCTGGTTCTCCATCCGGGTGTAGATCCGCGCGCCGGGGGCGAAGCGGTAGACGACCCCGACCCGCCACTCGGTGATGCCCTGGCCGTTCGAGATGTTGTTGCCGGTCTCGTACGCGCCGAGGAAGCCCCACTGGTCGGTGAAGTCGAACGAAATGTCGCCAGTGAACATCTGGGCGTTGCCCGGACCGACGCACCCGCAGATGTCATAGTCCGCGTCGTTCTGGTACGGTGCGTAGAAGTTCTGACCCGCGTTCTCGTAAGACAGGGTGAGCGCGAGCTTGTGGCCGATGCCGGTCATGGCGCCGAGGTCAATGATGGCGTCAACGTAGTACGCGCTGTCGCTGCCGCCGAGCACGCCGTCGTTCCAGCTGGCAACCTCGCCGTCAAGCTTGATTCCCGGCACCACGTCCCAGCTCGCGTAACCGCCGCCGCCAGAGCCGAGCGCGGGGCACTGGATGCCGGTGGCCGTCGCCGGACACCGCGAAGTGGGCGGGTTGTCCATCGGAATGACCGGACCGTAAACGTGCCAAAGCGCGTTCGTCGCGCCGGCCGCGAACGCCGAGGACGCGGAGTTGATATTGTTGGCCACCCAGTATGCGCCGACGCGGAGGCCCGGAATGACCCGGATGTTGGCATCGGCGCCGTAGGCGTCCTCACCGAGGAAGTAGCTGCTGCCGCCGTTCGGTCCCTGAATGCGGCCGACGACGGCCTGCCAGTTGAAATCAGCCCACGCCGGGATGTTCCCCGAGAGCCGGAGGCCGTCGAACAGGTGGCAGCCGCAGGCCGCGGCGTTCGTCGAGGCCTCGTAGGTATCGCTGTTCGTGTTCAGGAGCAGGCCGAAGGGCCCGAACTGCATGGGAAGCGTGCCGAAGCCCTGCTGGATACCACCCATCCGGCCGAGCTGGATCCGAAGCGGCCAGCCCCAGGCATGGTTCCAGTCGAGGTAGAGTTCGGCCAGGTCCGCGAGCATGTAGTTGGGAGTGACGGTGGGCGGAGTGCCGCCCGCGGCGGAGCTGTTGAACGTCCCGGGTGTGCTCGTCCCGGCGGATGCCAGGTCGAGGCCGATGATCGCATGAATGTCCGGGGCGACGCTGCCGTCAAACATCAGCTTGATGCCCTGCCGCGCACGGAACACCGTGGGCGACGTACCCGAATCGGTGGCGAATGCCTGCGGGTTGCCGTTCACGCTCGCGCCCGACCCCGATGGCCCGCCGTCGTACCGGAACCGGTAGTTCCCGCTGATGCGGACGTTGTCGAGCCGCGCCTTGATCGCGTTTAGTTCCTCTTCGATCGCCGTGACTCGAACGCCCAGCGCGGCGAGTTCCGCCCGGAACTCGTTGATCAACCGCTGCAACGCGTCCAGGTCGGCTTTGGTCACCTGCGGAGCGGGCGCGGGAGCGGGAATCTGGATGCTCTCGATCCGCGCCAGCAGGCGCGCAACGACCATGGCCATTTCGTACCGGGTCATGGCGCGGTCACCCTTGAAAGTCCCGTCGGGATAGCCCTCGACGAGACCTTTCGCCGCCAACTCCGCGATCGCGTCGTATGCCCAGTGGTTCGTGGGCACGTCCGCGAACGGCTGAGCAAAGGCGGGGGCAACCATCGCAAACATGACCGCGGCCGCTACTGCAACCGCGATATGTCTCATGCTACCCATTCCCCCTTGCTGCTGTGATGTCGGGGCTGGGCAGAGGCATCGGGCTCGAGTGACCGTGTTTTCTCGTGCCGTCCGTCCCTGACCAGCACCCGCGTGTCCACCCGCTCCCGGCCCCGTCCCGTTGTGCCGCCCCTCCTCTCCGGACGAGACCCGGCACGACCTTTTTGGCCGCTCGGACCGGGTGACAACTTAGAGCCAAGACTGAAAAGCAAGACAAAACTAGATCCGCCGGATGGCCCTCCGACTCAGAAGGACTAAGCCGTTGGCCCGAGTCCGGCTATATCCGTGTCGATCTACGACAGTATCACCTAATATCCTGCAAGATATTGAGGCGCCTTCAATAGTAGCAGGACCTGAAAAGCATTTACAACCCCCGTCGTATCGAACATTCGATCGGATAGATGCAATTTATTGCATCAAATATTACTCAACTTTCTCGCAAGATACCGTTCCGCGATTACCACGGCGGCATAATCGTCGTACGGTTCGGCCGGAACTTGAAATGACCGAGGGACGAAGCGCCGCCACCCGCGAGGCGGATGGTCTTCGAAGTACCGGCGTCGGGCCGTCAGCGTGCTGTCGCGCTCCTCTTCCGAGGCGATATCTGGCAGGCGCCCGGACGCGGCGAGGCCGGCGAGCGCCGCAATAACCTGCCTCGACCCGGTCCCTCCGCCGACAACGATAGCGTCGATCCCGCGCTCCGCCGCCCAGGCCAGAACCCTCCGCGGCACGTCGGAGGGCGGCACGATCGCCCGCGCCAGCACCTTCCCCGGCTCGCAGACGGCAAGACCGCACTTGTCCCGCCCAGGATCGATACCGAGCACCGTCACCCGGCCGCCCTCATCGAAAGGTGATGACGAGCGGCCCTACTGTGTACGTGTCGATCAGCGCGACGGCCCGGACACCCGTGACCGCGGCCGCCGTCTTGATGCGGTCGACGGTTTCCAGCACCACCGCAGGATCAAGACGCACGTCGATCGGACTGGTCGTGAGCGCGAACGGCGGCGAGAGAACACCCCGACGCTTGGCCTCCGCGGCCGTCCGGGCGGCGAGATCGACCAGGGCCGCCTCGATCTGTGCCCGCGCGTCGCGGCCGTTGACCTGGGCGCTCGCGATCGTCGCCCCTTCCTTGAACACGACCGCGTTGGGAAACACGAGCACCGTCGCGTGGACCGGCAGGCCGCGCACGGTGTTTTCGCTCGCGATCATGCGGACCGCCATCCGCTGTGCCCGCTCGGCGATGTCACGCGCGATCACGTCCGCCGTCAGCCCCGGCGGCGAGATGATGATGGTCGCGCCGTCCGTGCCCGGGGCCGCGCCGCGCTCCCGCGCCGCGCGCGACGCGAGATCCACGAACGTCTCCACCCGGCGGCGGATGTCGTCCAGGGAATCCCGGCCGTCGATCACCGTCCGGAGGACTTCCTGGTCGTTCTGGTAGATGATGTCGCGGACCTGGAGCGCGCGCAGCTCGCGCTGCTGCGTCGCGATCTGGGTCTCGAGCTCGCGGGTCTGCTGCTGCACCTCCTGCAGGTGGAACAGCGCCTGGCGCGCGTCCTGGCTCGCGACCAGCACGACCGCAAGGGTGACCACGGTGATCATCATCCCGGTGAGCACGGTGACGATCTGCGCGGTGTAGCGCGGCCGTACCCCGAACAGGGTGAGCCGCCTGCGGCCGATGGCGCGGCCGACCGCGTTGCCGATCAGCGCGACGAGGCCGCTGACCAGGATGAGCAGCGGGATCAGAAGCGCCGCGACGCTCACGGTGTCGCGGCACCTCCGCCGGCGGAACGCACGCGCAGGCGGATCAAGAGCCGCAGGTAGTTCAGGACTTCGCCGGCGTTCAGCTTGCTGCGGCCGCCGGCGCGTTCGCTGAACACATAGGGCACTTCCACGACGGCCGCCGCAGGGTGCCGCACGATCAGCTCGAGCAGGATCTTGTATCCGAGGCCCACGATCGGAGCGTCGTCGAACAGACCCCGCCGCGCGGCGAAAAATCCGGACATCGGATCGGCGGCGCGGACGCCGAGGACGGCACGGGCCAACCACGTAGCGCCGCGGCTCATCATTCGCCGCCGCCACGGCCACCGCCGGACGCCGCCGCCGCGGACGTACCGGGAGCCGACCGCGATGTCGGCGCCCCCGGCGACGGCCCCGAGCAGCGCGGGCACGGTTTCGGGTGGATGCGAGAGATCGCTGTCCATCACGACGATGACGTGACCCTGCGCCCGCCGGACGCCCTCGAGGACGGCCGACGCCAGTCCGCTCTTGCCGGGCCGCGTGATCACGAGGATCGAGAGAACGTCCTGGAGTTCGGCGGCCACCCCGGCGGCAACCTGCCCGGTGCCGTCCGGCGACGAATCGTCGACCACGAGCACTTCGCACGCGGAGAGGCCGCCGGCGGCCGCGCGCGCAACCCGGCGCAGGAGCTCCGCGATCGTGTCGCGCTCGTTGTACGTCGGCACCACGACCGTCGCGGCCGGCGCCTCCCGCGGACCCGCGCGCGTCGAGCCGGTCTCGACCCCGTCCCCCACCACTATGAGGCGCCTCCGCACACGAGCTGGGGCGGCTTCATCTCGACAACGTACGGACCGTACGAATCGACGAGTTGGAGCCCTGCCGGCAGGCCCGAGGCGGCCGCGAGGTCGTCGCGGCGCGCGACGACGAAGACCCTCCCCGGCGCGCAGAGATCGCGGCGCAGGGCCGCCGCATCGCCGATCGGCACGACCGTATGCCCGGCGTAGAAGACGAGCGCGGCGGGCGCCTCGATCATGTAGGCCGCCACGCGGTCGCCGGGATGCAGGCGCGCCGCCAGCGCGGTGGCGAGCGGCTTCATCGCTTTCTGCGTTTCGACGGCCGGCAGGGTGCCGGCGTAGAGCACGCCGATGAACACCGCGGTCGCCGCGGCCAGGGACAGAAAGGCGGCCGTGTACCGGCGCACGCGAAAGAGCACGGCCGATACGCCGGTGCCGAGGACGAGCGCGCCGATGGGAGCCAGCAGAAAATCCCGCACCGCGGCGAACTCGCGGGGGTAGCGGGTCGTCGCGAACTCGGCGGCCCCAACGACGAGCAGCACGACGACCCCGATCTGCAGCACGAACGACGCGCCGAGGGTCCTGCCGAGGCGCCCTGCGCCTTCGAAAAGGAACTCTTCCCACAGACGCCCGACGGCGATCGCCGCCACCGGAAACAGCGGCAGCACGTCTGCGGGGAGGCGTTCCCCCGCCGCCGCGACCAGGACGAAGACGAGCGCGGCCCAGAGCAGGCAGAGGAGACTCCCGTCCTGCCAGCGGCGGAGGTAGTGATACCCCGCGGCGCCCGGCAGGAAGGCCGTCCACGGGATCGCGCCGACCGCGACGATCGCCGAGTCCGTGAGCAGCGTCCGCGCGTGCGCGCCCGGGGGCGGGGTCACGCGCGGCACGACGTGGCCCAGGACCGCCGCGTCGAGAAACCCCCGGCCGTATCGCGCGGTCTCCACCGCGTACCAGGGCGCGGACACCGCGAGAAAGGCGCCCGCGGCCGGCAGCCACGGCACGTCGCGCAGCCGGCCGAGCGACCGCCGGTAGGCGAGGAACAGCAGCACCGCGGCCGCCGGCAGCACGACGGTCCCGGGCCCCCGGGTGAGCACGCAGAGGCCGAGAAACAGCGCCGACCAGACGTAGTCGCCCCGCCGGCCCTCCCGGTACGCGCGATAGCCCGCCCGCAGGGCGAGCACCATCCAGGTGACCGCGGCGGTGTCGAGCACGGCGAGCCGCGACGTCACCGCGTACGCGAGGGTGGTGGTGAGCACGAGGGCGCTCAACAGGCCGGTGCGCGGGCCAAACCACTCGCGGCCGAGCAGGTACGTCGCGTAGACGCCCGCGACGCCGAAGAGCGCCGCCCAGACGCGCGCCGACCATTCCGAGAAGCCGAGCACCGCGCCGGACGCGGCCTGCAGCCAGATCCAGAGCGGCGGCTGGCCGAGCCACAAGGCACCGTTCAGGTGCTGGGTCAGGGGATCGCCGGTCGCGAGAATCTCGCGGCCCGCTTCGGCGAACCGCGGCTCGTCGACGTCCCAGAAGCTGCCGGCGCCGAGATAGAACAGGAAGAGCCCCGCCGCGAAGGCGAGGACGAAACCGAGGAGGAGGCGTTCGCGGCCGGAGTCCGGCGCTCTCAACGCGCCGCCCGCATCAACAGAATCACGCCCGCGGCGCCGACGAGCAGATCAGGCAGCCACGCCGCGAGGATGGGCGAGAGCGCGTGCCCGTCGGAGGCCAGCTGCGCCGGGATGGCGACGATGTAGTACCCCACGAGGACGAGGATGCTCATGCCGAAGCCCATGCTCGGCCCGGACCGATGCGGCCGGATGCTGAGCGGCACGGCCAGCAGAACGAACGCCACTGAGCTCAACGCGGTCGCCACCTTCGTGTTCACTTCGCCGACGAACGGCCGCACGTCGCCGCCGTTGCGCCGGTACCGCGCGATCTCGCCGAACAGCTCGCGCACGCTCATGTCGGCGGGCTGCTTCGGCGCGAGCGTGAAGTCCTGCGGCGACCGCGGCACGGTGACGCGGAGCGTGTCGAACTTCGTCGAGACCATCTGGCCTTCGGAGAGCACGTACATGTGGCCGTTCTCGAACGTCCACTGGGTGCCCTGGGCGTAGTTGGCGTGGTCGGCCTCGATGACCTCGAGGGGCTGCCGCGGCGTCATGTAGACGACCGTCACGGCCTGCAGGGTCCGTGTCCTCGGCTCGTACCGGCGCGCGCTGTACAACGCGTTGCCCTGCGGGATCGGCGCCTGGAAGAACACGTTCTCCACCGGATGCAGCTCCGGCCCGCGCGCCATGACGTCGGCCATCGCCACCCGATACTGGTCCTCGCTCAGGCTGACGACCCCCTCGGTGAAGACGAGGGTGCCGGCCGCGACGACGACGCCCACGGCGACGATCGGCGCGGCGATCCGCACGAGGCTCACTCCCGACACGCGCAACGCGGCCAGCTCGTTGTGGTCGGCCAGCCGGCCCATGCCCCAGACGGTCGCGAGCAGCGCGCCCATCGGGGCGCTGAACGCGATGAAATACGGGATCTTGTAGACCATCAGCACGAGGGCGATCTGAATCGCGATGCCCTGACCGATGATGAGCCGGGCCAGGTAGAACAGGTGGTTCATAACGAGCAGGACGGTGAACAGCCCGAGCGCCACCCCGAAGGACGAGCCGACCTCGGAGACGAGAAGGCGGTCGAGCAGGGTCATCGTCACAGCCGGAACCCCTCGCCGAGATATACCTGGCGCGCCTCGGGGCTCTCGAGAATGCGCTCGGGAGCCCCGCTGGCCACGATGCGGCCGTCGTGAATGATCGCCGCCCGGTCCGTGATCTGCAGCGTTTCGCGGACGTTGTGGTCGGTGATGATGACGCCGAGCCCGCGCTCGCGGAGGTAGCGGACGGTCCGCTGCAGGTCCTGAATCGAGATCGGATCGATGCCGGTGAACGGCTCGTCGAGGAGGAGAAACGAGGGGTCGAGCGCAAGCGCGCGGGCGATCTCGACGCGGCGCCGCTCACCGCCCGAGAGCGTCCAGGCCGGCTGCCCGGCGAGTCCCTCCAGGTGAAACTCTTCGAGCAGTTCGACGGCGCGCCGCTCGCGCGCGGCCCGAGACGGCTCGCGCTGCTCGAGCACGAGCAGCACGTTTTCGATCACGGTCAGACGTCTGAAGACCGACGGCTCCTGGGCCAGGTAGCCGATGCCGGCGCGGATCCGCACGTCCACCGGCTCGTCGCTGACCGCCGCGCCGCCGATCCACACGTCGCCGGCGTCGGGACGGACGAGGCCGACGATCATGTAGAACGTCGTGGTCTTGCCCGCGCCGTTCGGGCCCAAAAGACCGACGATCTCGCCAGGCCGGGCGGTCAGCGACACGTGGTCCACGACCGTGCGCCCGTTGTAGCGCTTGACGAGGCCTTCGGCGCGGAGCGTGCCCGCGTTCGGCTGTGATTTCATCGTGGCCGGCGGGCCCGCCGCTGGACGGTCCGCCGGCGTGGACGCCGCGGGAACGTTCACGGCGATGTGTCGGTGGGGTAGGCGACGATCTTCGGGTGGCCGTCGGCCACCGCGCTGTTGGTGCGCAGGTGCACGGTGACGCGCTCGCCCTCCAGACTGTCCCGGTCCCGCGTCACGACGGCGTGGCCGATCAGCACCACCGTGTCGCCGGCGCCGGAATACGTCGCGCGGTCCGCGGTGCCGTGCATATGGGTCGCCGGACGGTCGAACACGACGTGCCCGGTCGCCTCACCGTCGTTCGTCGCAAGATTGCCCTCGATGTGATCGGCCTCGAGGCGGTCGCCACCGCGCACGGCGACGGCGCGGCCCTCCACGGTCCCGTGCTGCGCCGTGCGGTCATAGACGATCCGGCTGCCGCGCAGCTGCTGGTCGCCGCGGGTGACGATCGCGTTCCCGGACGCCTCGACGCGGCGGAGATCGGGCCGGTCGTCCGCCTCGACACGCGCCGCGGTCACCGTCGCCCACACCCCCTTGTCCAAAAACTTTCCCTGCACGTCGCCCTCGGCCAGCACGTGCCGCGTACCGAGGTCGGCGGTGATCGCGTCGGCCTCCAGCCCCATCGTCGGCGACGACATCCTGCCGTGGTGGGGCAGCACGGCGCGGCGCTTCGCGCCGTCGTAATGGATCTCCGAGGATTCGAGCTTCTCGTCGCCCCGGGTGACGACCACGTGCGCGCCGATGAACGTGTAGGACTGCGCGGCCGCATCGTATTCGATGCGGTCGGCGCCGGCCACGTCGACCGGAACGGGTGGACCTTTGGGCGTTTCTTCCGGCGACGCCTGCGCATGTCGCAGACTGTTTCCCGAGAGGGGCGGCGCGGCGATCGAAGCCGGCGCAGCGGTCACGGCGAACGCCAACGCGGCCGCCGCGCACCACACGAACCGCAAGGGACTGCCGGCCCGGTTGTCGATCCGCGTCATTACCGCAGCGTCATGTGGACGTTGCCGAAGAAACGGGTCTGGCCGAGCGTCAGATCCGAGACCATGCTGTCCGCGTACATGATGACGCGCTCCTGGACGACGCGAACGTGCCCGCGTCCCTCGACCTGCTGCGAGCGCGGCGAGTAGTACACGGAGTCGGCGTACAATTCGCGGCCGGTGCTCGTCACCCCGTGTACGTTGCCGCCGACGGTCACCTCGCGGCTCCGCGTATCGTAGGTGCCGGTGTCGCCGTTCACCAGCATGCGCGAACCGTCTCTGTCGAAAAAGGTCGCGCGCACGTGCTTGAGTGCGACCGTCTGCTGCGCCTGCTGCAGCGTCATGTCGTCCGCGAGGATCTGCCACCGCATGTGCCCCTTGTCGTCGGTGCCGACGAGGTTGCCGGCTTTGATCTCGCCGGAGGCCATGCCGGCGGCCGGACGCTGCGCTTCCGCCGACGGTGTCCCTGCGCTCGGCGAACCCGTTCCGCCCCGCGGTCGTGCGGTCTCCGTGCCGGAGGCGCCGCCGGCCTGTCCCGAGCCGCCAGCCGTCGGCGGAGACGCCGAGGACTCCGCCGGGGCCGGAGGCAGTTTGGGCGGCGTCACCGGCTCCCCGCCGCCGCGCGGCAGCGCGCTCCAGACGAGCGCCGCCACCAGCACCACGGGAATCGCCCACAGCGCGAGGCGCCGCAGATGGATCGTCCACAACTGGCTCATCAAGCGCTCCGTTCGTTCACCGCTCCACGTTGCCGGAGGGCTGCAGTTGCATCGTGGCGGCTCTGGTTTCCTGGTGACCGGCCGCCCGGCCGGCGGTCCCCCCGTAGGCGGTCCGCCGCAGGCATACACGGCTATGGTATCGTGGCCTTCGCCCCGCTGTCCAGCGCTGCGAGCACCTCCGCCGCAGCGCGTTCGACGGCGCCGGGAGGGCCGAGGCGGCGGCGCACTTCGGCGAGGTCCTCGCGCACGCGCGCGGCCGCCGCAGGGTCGAGCAGCGCTTCCACCTCGCGCGCGATGCGCGGCCCGGTCACCGAACGCTGCAGCAGCTCCGGCACGGCCCGGCGGCCGAGGACGATATTGGGAATCGAAAACCCCGTGCGCTCGAGGTCCTCGTTGATAACAAACCGCCGCGCGATCCACGCCGTGAGCGGCGACACCCGGTACACGACCACCATCGGGACACCGGCGCAGGCGGCCTCCACCGCCGCCGTCCCCGACGCCAGCACCGCCGCGTCCGCCGCGGCCATCGTGTCGACGGCCCGGCCGTCGGCGACACGCACCGGCACGCCGGCCGCCGCGATCGCGGCGGCCACCTCGCCTCGGAGGTGCGGCGAGGCGAGCGGCAGCACGAAGCGGGCACCGCGGCGGGCCGCGAGCTCACGCGCCGCCGCGAGTATCGGCGGCAACAGCGCGCGGACTTCCTGGACGCGGCTTCCCGGAAGCAGCGCGACGCGCGGGCCGCCGGCCGCCGTGAAATCACCGCCGGCCCGAGCGTTCGCGCGCGGCCGTTCGTCGACCGCGGGGTGCCCGACGTAGACGGCATCCGCCCCCGCGCGCCGGTACGCCTCCGCCTCGAAGGGCAGGATCGCCAGGAGCCGCACCGAGGCCGCGGCCATGCGTGCCGCGGAACGCCCGCGCCGCGCGTAGGTCTGCGGCGGGACGAAGTACACGATGGGCACCCGGCCGGAGAACCGCCGCACCAGCTCTCGGTTCATACCGGGAAAGTCGACCAACAGCAGGAGGTCCGGACGCGCGCGCTCGATCAGCCGTACGAGTCGGAAGTACCGGAGCGCGAAGACCGGAAGGCGGACGTAGGCTTCAGCGTAGCCGATGACGCCCCAGGCCGTGCTGTCGACCAGGATTCGGGCGCCCGAGGCCGCCATGAGGCGGCCCCCGGCGGCGACGATTTCGAGAGCCGGCCTGGCCCGCCGCAACTCTCCGATCAGCCGCGCCGCCTGATGGTCTCCCGAGACTTCGCCGGCGACGACGAAGACGCGCCGTCCCACCTGGATCAGGCCGGCGCGGCCCCGTCTGCGCCGAGGGCGACGGCCGCGACGGCGATGCCCGCGTCGTCGGCGCACGCGATCAGCCGCGCGCGCTCGAGGAGCAGCGTGCGCTCGGCCTCGACGGCCAGCACGGCGCCGCCCGCGGCCGCGAGCGCGGCGACCGTCCGCGGCCCGACGGCCGGCAGATCGTATCGCGGATCCTGCCGCGGACGCCCGACCTTGACGATGACGATGCCGCCGCCGTGCGAGCCGGCGCGCGTGATCATCGCGTCGGTGCCTTCGACCGCTTCGACGGCGATCACGATGCCGCGCCGCACGGCGACGGCCTGCCCGATGTCGAGACCGGCGACCGCGGACGCGATCCGGCCGCCGAGCGCGATGTCGCGCGCTTCCTCGGTCGTGGGAGCCCGGCGGCCGAGCACGCCCGCCGGGGCGACGAGATGGGGCGCGTACCGCGCCTGCGGCGCGACGACGAAGCCCGACTCTTCGAGCGCCGCCACGAGCGCGGCGAGGATGCTCGCGTCGCCGAAGTCCGTGAGGCGGCTCGCGACCGCGCGGCCGAGCGCGTCGAACGACGCGGCGCCGGCCGCCGCGAGCTTGTCCACTTTGCCGGCCAGCACGATCTCCCGCACGCCTCGGGAGCGGAACGCCTCGACCAACGCACCGAGGCGGCCGATCGCGATCGTCTCGTAGGCATCCGCGATCTCGCCGAGCCGCGGATCCGCGTCGAACACGTTGACGCAAACGACGCGGCGCCCCTCGCGGCGCGCCCCCTCGGCGATCTCGACCGGCAGAACGCCGCGTCCCGCGATGACACCGACCGCGCCGGCGGGTCCGCCGGCCGCGATATCATCACAGCCGCCGCCCGGGCTCACCGCCGGATGCCCGTGCCGCGTTCCTGGCTGGCCCGGAGAAACTCCACCAGGTGGCGCACCTCCGCCCCGCCGCCGCACTCCGCGGCGATCCGCTCGATCGCGTGCGAGAGGTCCAATCCGGAGCGGACCAGCAGCCGGTGCGCCCGCCGCAGTTGTGCCTGCACGTCGTCGGGCACGCCGGCCCGCTCGAGTCCGATCCGGTTGATCGCCACCGTCCGGTACGGGGTGCCGTTGATCAGCATGTACGGCGGCACATCCTTGTCCACGCGCGTAAAGCCGCCGACCATCGCGAGCGTACCGACGTGCGCGAACTGGATTATGCCGGCCATCCCGCCGATGTTGGCCAGATCTTCAACCACGACGTGCCCGGCGAGCTGGCACCCATTGGTGATGATCACGCCCCGGCCGATGCGGCAGTTGTGGCCGGCGTGGCTGTAGGCGAGGATCTGCGCGTCGTCACCGATCGTGCTGGCCTCGTCCTCGCCCGTGGCGCGGCTGATCGAAACGTACTCCCGCAACACGACCCGGTCGCCGATCCGCAGATAGCTCCGCTCGCCGTTGAAGTGCCGGTCCTGCGGGGTGCCGCCCAGGATGGCCCCGGCGGCGACCCGGCAGTCGCGGCCGAGGCTCGTCCACTCCTCGACGACCACGTGCGGACCGATCCACGTCCCCGGCCCGATCGTCACATGATCGGCGATCACCGTGTACGCGCCGATTCGCACGCCGGGACCCAGCGTCGCCCCCGGCGAAACGATTGCCGTCGGATGGACGGCGGGCGGACCTTCCGCCGCCGGCTCCGGCGAGGCCGGACGGACCGACCGGGATGCCGAGTGCGGGTCAGGCACGCGGCACGCTCTCGCGGAGTGTTGCGGGACCGGCCGCGCCCGTCCCGCGGTCGAGCGGCGCCATCGAATACGTGAACATGCCTTCCGCGACGACGGCGCCGTCGACACGGCCCGTCGCCTGCATCTGGCCGATGCGCGACCGCGTCCGGAGCACCACGACCTCCGTGATGAGCTGATCGCCGGGCCGGACCGGCCGGCGGAACCGGCACCGGTCGATCGCGGCGAAATAGGCGATCTGCCCCTCCGCGCCCGGCATCAACGCGGCCAGCACACCGCCGACCTGCGCCATCGCTTCTACGACGAGCACGCCCGGCATGATGGGGTGGCCGGGGAAATGCCCTTGGAAGTACGGTTCGTTCGCCGAGACGTTCTTGAGGCCGACGATCCGCCGCCCCGGCTCGATTTCGAGGATCCGGTCGACGAGCAGCAGCGGGTACCGGTGCGGGATGCGCGCCATGATCGCCTCGACGTCCATCGTCCCCGGGCCGGGTCTGTCGCCGCTCACCGTCATCCCTCCGTTCGCGTCGGCCGGCCGCCTCGCATGGATCGCGGCGGAGCGGCGGCGAGGCGGTCCGCTACGAACTCGCCGATTGCGTCTGCGCGGCGAGCGCGCGCGCGAGCGCCACGTGCAGTGTGTGGCCGGCGCGCACCGCGATCACGGCGGCCCTTAGCTCCGCGCCGAGCAGCGCGAGGTCGCCCAGGACGTCCAGTACCTTGTGGCGCGCCGGCTCGTTTGGAAATCGCGGCGCGTTGAGGAATCCCCGCCCGCCGATCGCGAGCGTGTTCTCGAGCGAGGCGCCCAGCGCCAGCCCCCGCGCGCGCAGCGCGGCGGCGTCGCGTTCGTATCCCCACGTTCGCGCCGGTGCAATCGTCTCCTCGTAGCCGTCCGCCGCGGCGTCGAACGTGGCGGCCTGCTCCTGCGCGGCCGGCTCGCGGAGGGCGACGACGCAGGTGATCGAGAGGCGCTCCGCCGGAAGCGCGACCGCCCACCCGCCCTCGCCGTCTCCCGCCCACGCCGGCACGCCGACCCGAACCACGCGGCGTGGCGTGTCCTGGGCGCGCAGGCCGGCCTCCCGCAGCGCGAGGACGAACGGCAGCGCGCTTCCGTCCATGCCGGGGACCTCGGGGCCGTCGACGTCGACGAGCAGGTTGTCGACGCCGAGCGCCCGGGCGGCCGACAGCAGATGCTCAACGGTCCGCACCCCGCCGTCGCCGCCGAGCGCGACGCACGACGCCGTCCCGGTAACCCGGTCGAGCCGTGCGGGAATCTCCGCCCCTGGACGGTCCGTGCGGCGGAAAACGATGCCTGTTCCCGGCTCCGCGGCGCGCAGCACCATCGCGACGTCCCGCCCGGTGTGCAGGCCGGTGCCGCGTAGGGTGCGCGCGGAGGCGATCGTCTGCTGGGAGGCCACTAGGGTGCGGGACGGGTAGGGTCGACCGTGCGGCGCTCGAGCCGGTCGAGCCGCCGCCGCAGGTCGGCGAGCTCGCGCAGCGCTTCGGGCAACCGCAGCACCGCGGCGGCGGCGCGATGGTACTCCATCCGGGGCCGCGCCGGCCGGCCGGCGACCACCGCGCGCGGTGGCACGTCGCGGGTGACGCCGGTGTCCCCGAGCACGATCGCGTCGTCGCCGATCGTCAGGTGGTCGGCGACCCCGCTCATCCCGCCCATCAGCACGCGGCTACCGATCCGCACGCTGCCGGCGATGAGGCAGCCGGCGGCCATCGCTACGTCCTCGCCGATCTCGACATTGTGGCCGACGTGCACGTAGTTGTCCAGCTTGGTCCCCCGGCCGATCCGGGTCGCCCCGAGCGTCGCCCGGTCGACGGTGGAGTTCGCGCCGATCTCGACGTCGTCGCCGAGCACCACGGTCCCGATCTGTGGAATCGGAACGTGCCGGCGCGCGGCGTCCTGCGCGTATCCGAAGCCGTCGCTGCCGATCACCGCGCCCGACTGAATGACGACCCGGGCGCCGAGCGTACACGCGCGTCGGACGGTCGCGTGCGCGTGGAGCACCGAGTCGGCGCCGACCTCGACGCCGTCCTCGACGATGCCGTGCGCGTGGATCTGGACGCGGTCGCCGAGGACCACGTCCGCGCCGACGACGACGTAGGGTCCGAGGAAAACGCCGTCGCCGAGCCGGACGCGCTCCCCGAGCACGCAGGTCGGATGAATCCCGGGCGCGGGGCGGGACGCCGGCGCGAGTGCGCGCAGCGCGAGCGCGAGCGCGAGCCGGGTGTCACGCACGCGGATCGCCGGCCCGCGCGTGGCCGGTGCGTCCTCGCGGATGATGACGGCGCCGGCGCGGCCGTCGATCCCAGGCAGGAGGCCCGGGTCGGCGACCACCACCACCGCGTCCGCGGTCACCTCCGCCGGGGCGGCCACCCGGACAACCTCCACGTCCGGGTCGCCGCTCACGGCGCCCCCGACACGTTCGGCCAGATCCGCCAACCGCATGGATCCGCCCCTATTTGAGCTGATCGATGACCTGTTGCGTGACGTCGCGGCCGCCGACGAGGGCCGCGCCTTTGATGATCACGACGCGCAGGCCGTCCTGCCGGGCCACACGCCCCGCGACCTGATAGATCTCCTGGTTGAGCTGCGCTTCCAGATCGCGCCGCATCTGCCCGAGCTCCGTGAGCAGCCGGGCGCGCCGCGCCGTCAGCTCCGCCTGGCTGACCTGCGGCGCGAGCGCCTGGAGCTCGGCGGCCATCTGCTTCTCGCGGTCGTCGAGCTGCCGCTGATACTGCAGCGCCTTCACGCTTTCGTTCAGCACGCGCTGGCTGTCCACGACGCCGATCGCGCCGCCGCAACCGTTTGCCACCATCGCGGCGCTCAGCACCAGGGCCGCCCCCCAAAGCTTCCCGCCCGTCGACAACGATGAACCCCTCACTTCTTGTTGAGCCGGTCGATCAGCAGCGCGGTCACGTCCGGCGCGTCCGGGGCGTCGACCGTCAGCGTGAGCACCACGTCCCAGCCCTTCTGCTGCGCGAGCTCGGCGGTGTCCACACGCAGGTCCGCCATGATGGCCGCCATGAGCCGCGCCCGCTCGGCCTGGGCCTCCGAGATCTGCGCGCGCAGCGACGTGACGCGGACTTGGAGCGTCTGCAGCGATTGCGAGTGGGCGGCGTCGATCTGCGAGCGCGCGCTCGAGATGATCGCCTGCTGCCGGGACTGCATGTCCGCGCGCATCCGCGCGCTCAGCTCCGCGTTGATCTGCGCCTGCTTCGCCGAGAGGTCGGTGTGCATCCGCGCCGTGATCTCGGCGACCTTTTGATCGACGAGCCGCTGACCCTCCTTGGCGAGCCCGTCGCTCAGCGCCTTGAGCTGCGCCGTGAACGCGTCCTGCTGCTGCTTTTGGAAGGCGGCCAGCGCGTCCTGATTGGCCTTGTCGTGCGCCGCGATCTTGTCGTCGCGCTCCTTGGTCAGCGTCTGCATCTGCTGAGAAAGCCGCTCGGATTCTTTCCTGTCGGTGGTCGCCGCGGCGTCGAGCTTCAGCCGCAGGTTCAGCAACGGCAGCCGGTACTGCTCGAGTGTCTGCTGCTGGAACTGCGCCGAATCCTGCTGCAGGGCGGCCGCCTTGTCCTGCACCGTCTTTTGGATGGCCGCCTCGAGTTCGGCGCGCTTCGCGTCGAACTGGCGCTGCTGGTCCGCGCGGACCTTGGCGGCATAGGCGTCGAGCTCACGCTTGCCCGCGGCGTGCGCGTCCTGGACCTCCGCGTCCATGCGGCGGCGGAACTCGGGTACGAGGCGGGCAGATTCCTGCTGCGCGGCGGCGCGTATCTCGGGCGTCAAGTCCACGGCCGGCGGCGCGACCGTCCCGGCCGAAGCCGTGACGGCGGAGAGCTGGCCGACCAGGTCCTGAGTGC
Organism: bacterium; assembly: GCA_035691305.1. Lineage (NCBI taxonomy): Bacteria > bacterium. The sequence continues at coordinate 32,078 of DASSJF010000059.1, read as the reverse complement.
GGCGGTCGACGGCATCGACCTCCGGCCAGCGCGGATGCGCGTGGGTCGCCCGCACGAGGTCGACCACGACGATGCGGACGGAGCGGACCGCCGGTGCCGCGGGCGGGGCCTGCCGGGCCCACGGCAGCTGCACGCCGCCGCACCCGGTGAGTGAGGCGACGGCCGCCGCGGCGAACGCGGCGCGGACCAGCGGACGAACGCTATTTGCCACTGACGACCTTGATCACCTGATCGGTGAGATCGACGCCGCCGTACAGCACCACGTCGCGCGTGAGCACGACGTTTACACCCTGCTGTTTCGCGACCTTGTCCACCGCGGCGCGGATGTCCTTGTCGAGGCCGCCGAGCAGCTCCGAACGCTTCTTGAAGATCGCCTGGTCGACCTGGCGCTGCAAATCTTGCTTTTGGGTGGCGGACATGGTCTTCATCTTCTGTTGGGCGTCCGCGACCTGGGCCCGCGCGTAGTCCCGAAGCGCCGACTCGGCGCTGGCGCGTCCCGGATGGGCGTCGAGCGCGCGCGCCATGTCCACATAGCCGATCGTCATCGACTGTCCGAACGCCGGGGTGCCGGACCGCGCCACGAACAGGCCCGCCGCGGCGAGCACCACGATCACGGCGATCGCGATTCCGAGCGTCTTCACGTCCCACCGCATCATGCCGTCAACTCCTCCCGCCGGCGGACCGCCATCCGGCGGACTCGCCGGCCGCCATGTTTATCCAACCGCCGGCCGGCCCGGTGCCCAGGGCGTGAGCCGAGGCGCGCCGGCCGTCCTTCATGTGTGTCAGAATAGCACGCCCGTGGAGATCCACAACTGGTTGCCTTCCTGGCTGAATCCGTAGTCGAGCCGGAACGGCCCGAACCCCGTCTTGATCGCGATCCCGGCGCCGTAGTCGTACTTCGGGTTGAAGCTCAGACCGCTGCCGAACGGCTCGGTATCCCCGGCGTCGGCGAACACGATGCCGGTCAGCCCGGTGAAGTTGTGCAGCAGCGGGAGATTACTGAGCGGGAAGTGGTATTCGCCTGTGAGGAGCGCCATCTGATCGCCGCGGAACCGTCCCGCGGCGTAACCGCGCAGCGTGTTCTGCCCGCCGAGGTAGTACTGCTCCTGAATCGGCAGAGGCCCGCTTGCCGTCCCGAAGTGAGCGTGCCCGACGATGACCGTGCCGGGCGCCACCGGAAAGAAGCGCGCGTAGTCCAGCTCGTACTTCTGGAAGTTGAAGTCGCCTCCGAGCGCGTTGAACGCGGCCTCGACGGAGAGCGTGATGTGCTCTCCGGCGGTAGGGTCGAGCGGGTCGTCCCGGGTGTCCTTGATGGCGCCCAGGATGAGCGCGGTCACCGTGCCCGGCGTAAAGACGAAGTTCGCCGGCGGGCTCGTTCCGACGGACGGCTGGCCGAACGTTGTGCTCTGGTATTTCAGACCGTAGTTGAGCGAGTACACCGGAGGCCGCTCCGGGGACAGCGGCTGCGTGAACGCCACGCTGCCGCCGGTCTGATACATGTTGTAGTTAAAGGTGTTGTTGAGCCCGAACGAATAGTCGGTCGGAATCGAGACCAGGTTGAACATCTGCAGGTCCAGCGCCGTGCGCGTGCCCTCGAAGTACGGCTCGTGGAACGTCAGCGTGTAGCCGCCCCCGTTCAAGGCGCTGCTGTTGTACTGCGCGTTCACCCCCTGCCCGTTCCCGCCGAAGTCGCTGTCGCGGTACGACACGATGCCCTGGAGACCGAACACGGTCTGGTAGCCGACGCCGAAGCCGACGGACGCGGTCTTCTGTTCGGTCACAATGATCGTCACGTCGACCGTGTCGGGGGTCGTCCCCGGCCCCGGCTGCGCCTTCACGTCGGAGAAATACTGCAGCTGGAACAACCGCTTGAGGCTCGCGTTCACGCTGTTGGCGTTGAACACGTCGCCGGGCTTGAACGACAGTTCCCGCCGCACCACGTAGTCCTTGGTCTTGTGCAGGCCCTCGATCTTGACGGCCTCGATGCGGCCTTCCGCCAGGGTGATGGTCAGTACACCCTGATCGCTGATCGCCACATCGGAAACGCGTGCCAGGATGTAGCCGGCGTCCTGATAGAGCTTCTCGACGGCGCGCGCGCCGTCGCGGACCGACACCGTATTCAGCACCTGCCCGGTCTGCACGCCGATCGCCTTCACGATGGCGTCTGTCGGCTCGACCGTGTTTCCCTTGATGACAACCGAGGTGACGACGGGGTTCTCGACGACGACGAAGACAATCTTCACGCCCTCCGGCGCGGGCTCAAGCCGCACGACCGCGTCTGCGAACAGCCCGGTGCCGAGGATCGACTGCACGTCGTTTCGGACCTTCTCCTCGTTCAGCGGGTCGTTGGGCTTCGTCGAGACCACGGCCAGCACCTGAGCGGTGGGCACGTGTACATTGCCCTGCACCACGACGTCGACGACGCGCTGGGGCGGTACGACCTGGGGCGGCACGCCCGGCTGCGGCACGAATGGTGACGGAACGGCCGGGCCGGGCGGCGGCACGATCGGCCCGGTCGGCGAAACGGGCGCCGTGGGCGTGAGCGGGGCGGTCGGCGTCACCGGCGCCGTCGGCGTCACCGGCACCGTCGGCGTCACCGGCGCCGTCGGCGTCACCGGTGCCGTCGCCGGCGTCTGTGCCCGCAGCACGGGTGGCAGCACCACCGGCCGCCCTGCCAGCGCCGGGGCCAGCGTGAATGCGGCGCCCGGCAGGAGCGCCAGGCAGAGTACGGTCACGAGCACGCGCACGCGTCCCTGTTTGCGTTCGTCCTTGGGTGCGGTCAACAGCGACCTCCGTCTCGAGTCCCGGCGTTCGGCGCGCCCGACGCGGTGTGCGTCGGATGCGCGGTCTAGAACGTCGGCGAAGGCGTTTTGAGATCCACCGGCACCGCCGGCACCGCGAATTGGAAGGGCTGGGCGTCACCCGTCGAGGGTTCGGGGGTGTTCGGACCGACCCCGGCGGCTTGTTCGCGGTCAGGCAGCAAGAATTGTCCTGAATCCAGGCGCACGATCGTCCGCGAAGATTCGCCGCGCAGCCCCACCGCCGATCCCGCGCGTTCGACGAGGGCGCCCTGCTGCTCGGGCCGCATCGACGCGTAGCCGAGCCCGCCGGCCAGCACCGCGGCGGCCGCGATCGCGGCCGCCACCTTCGGCCAACTGCTCCCCCCGCGCGCGGCCGGCGTCGACGCGGTGGTACCCGTCGGGTCGGCGCCGGGAACCGCCGCCATCCCGGTCTCCCGGGCGTGCCGGATTTCCGCTTCGGCGAGCATCAGCCGCAGCATCGCCGCCGGCGCGTTCCCGCGGCGCCAGTCGAGGCGGGCCCGGCCGAGCCATTCTTCGGCGTGCCGGATGTGCCGCAGCAGCGGGTCGGCTCCACCGCCCACGGCGACCCTACTCCTCTGCCGGCCGGGGCCGGAGCGGCGGCGCGAGCATCTCGCGGATCCTCCGCAGCGCCTGCTGTTGGAGGCGGTAGAAGTGCGACAAGCTGATTCTCAGTTCGTCGGCGATGCGCCCCGGCTCCTCCGCCGAGAGAAATGCGCCGACGAGGATGCGGCGTTCCCGGGCGGGCAGCCCGTCGATCGCGGACACGATCTGCCGCACCAGCACGGCGTCCTCGACCGACGCGAGCGCGTCCGCGGCCGCCACGTCCGGCACGCGCGCGAGCGACTCCGCGGCATCCTCGACGTCGGGCCCTCGGCCGCGCTCCCGCCGCAGCGCGTTGAGGATGCGTCCCCGAATCCGGTAGGTGGCGAACGTGCTGAACCGCACGCCCCGGTCCGGGTCGAATCGCTCGACGGCCTGGATCAGACCGACGGTGCCTTCCTGGATCATGTCCATCACCACGGTCTCGCGGAGCCGCAGCGCCATCGCCACCTTGAAAACGAGCGGCTGATACGCCTCGATCAGGCGCGCGCGGCTCTGCCGGCTTCCCCGCCGCCTGTAGGCCTGCCAGAGACGCCGCTCCTCGGCCGGCCGCAGCAGCGCCACCCGGTGCAGTTCACGGAGGTACTCGTTCAGCACAGATGGATCTCCATCCCTCTAGTGTCCGGACGGCGCGGCCGCGTTTCTCTCACTAGAACGGGAAGCGCGTCAGGAGGAAGAAACCGTTGTCCCCCACCGTGTCCACGTCGTAGGAGAACGACACGCTCGGGCTCACGAGATATTCGAGGCCGAGCACGGTGTAGGACTGCCCCGCGAGCGTCGGCCGCGCGAACGTCCCCGACAGCACCGCCGGGGCCGTGCCGGGGGTGTTCGCCTGCGCGAACACCTCGGTCAGCGTCAGGTAGAACTTGGCTGAGAGAAACTTCCCGATCCGCAGCGTGACGGGATTCTGGGTATCGTAGGAGATCGACAGCTCGTCGAGGTGCAGGGCGCGCTGAATCGCGGACGTCACCGAGCCGATCAGCAGACGGCCGAGCTCCCGTCCCGCCAGCCCCGTGGGCGTCCCCGCTTCGCCGGTCGCGCCGAAGACGATCGCCAGGATGTCCGACTGGCTCATCGGCGGTTCCGAGCTCCAGACGACCGAGGGGTTGGAGAGCGGCCCCGCTACGTCGACGAAAACGCGGGTGTCACCGACCTGGCCTTGGGCCCGCGCCGTGACGAGCGGCGTGAGGCCGCGGCCTTCGGAGAAAGTGGCGCGGCCTTCCACCACGGTAAACACCGTGCCGAAGAGATCAACGCTGCCCCCGTCCGATCGTACCTCGCCGGACAGCTTCGGATCGGCGAGCGTGCCGCCCGCGTGGACGCTGCCGGCCAGCGCGAGCTGCACCGGGCCTTCGCCGTAGTACACGTCCGCACCGGTCGCCACGTTGACGTCGAGCCGCACCGGCGGGACGCGCGTCTTGGCGGCGGCGCCGCCGGGGGCGCCGCCCGCGTAGGTCACGCGGCCGCCGGAGACGGTGACGCCTCCGGAGAGAGTCGGATCGGCGGCCGGTCCCCGGAGCGCGAGGGTCGCGTCCAGGCGGCCGGTGTATACCCTCGGCACGTCGACGTTCAGCCGGTTCGCCGTCAGACTCAGATCGAGCGTCTGCAGGTGGAAGTTGCCGACCGCCGCGGTCCCGTGAATGGCGAGATGACCGCCTCCGACGTCCGCGGAGACGTCGTGTACCTCGACCAGGTTCTGCGAAAACGTGATGTCGGCCGCGACGTTCTCGAGCGGGGTGCGCATCGGCGCCCACCGCAGGCGGCCGCCGGTCGTCTGAATCGACCCGGTCATCGTCGGCTGGGCGACCGTGCCGCCGACCGCGACCTGCCCCGCCACGGTCCCGGACGCGTCCTGAATCGCCGGCGTCAGCAGGCTGAGGAGGCTGAGATCGGTATCCTCGAGGTGCAGCGTGAGCTGAATCGGCCCCCGCGGATCCAGCTCGAACCGGTCCGCGGCCACCGGCAGCGTGCCCTGCACGACCAGGCGATGTTCGCCCTTGGCCACGATGCCGTCCTGGATGGTGATCGTGCCGTCCTTGTAATACGCGAGCGCCGCAACCCGGTCGACGGTCGCGCCCGGCACGCCGGCGTCGGTGGCCTCGAGAGAGAGACCCGCCGTAGGGTTCCGCGCCGGCCCGGTCCACTGCATCGTGAAATCAAGACCGCCGACGAGCGGCTGCGAAAGGTGGAAGATCGGCACGAAAATCGCCGGGTCGAGATCGTGCGCCGACACTTCGACGTTGCTGGTCCCGTTGATCGCGACCTGTCCCCGCGCCGCGATCTCGCCGCGGCCGGGGTGGAGCTCGAACTGCCGGATGTCGATCGCGCCGTGGCTCAGCACGAGATCCGCCGTCCCGGTACCCGCCGGCACGCCCCCGACCCGTGCATTGCTCAGACTGAGCGTCAGCTGCGCCGACGGGTCGCGTAGCGGCCCGGCAAGGGACACGTCGCCGTCGATCAAACCCTCGAATCGCGCCGGCAGCTTCAAGCTCGCCGCGTCGACGAGGGTCCCGATCTGGCCGTGGGTGACGTGGAGGTTCAGGTCCGCTGTGGGCTCGCCCGCCCAGGAGACGCTACCGGTGAGGCTGTAGCTGGCGTCGCCCTGGACCACGTCGAGCGGGGCGAGCTGCACCTGGCCGTTCCGATAATCGATCATCCCGGAGGCGGAGAACGCCTGCCCCTGCATCCAGAGGTCCGGCGACACGAGCCGGCCCTTGAACTCCGGGTCGGACAGCGTGCCGGTGAGATGCCCGTCCACGGTCACGCTGCCGTACGGGACCACGCCGAAGCGCGTCAGGAGCGAAACGTCCGCGAGGCGGACGCGATCGGCCTGGAGGTTGAGATCGATCGGGCCGCGCGGATCCACGGCCCCCGAGGCGTGGACCTGCGAGCCCTTGACGCGCGCGTCGAGCCGGGTCACCTGGATCAAGCCGCCGGGGCCGCCCCCGAGATCGGCGTCGGCCTGGTCTACCGGCTGCCCCAGCACGCCGCCGTTGAGCAGGGCGACGTGCCCGGCGACGGACGGCCGGTCAACCGGGCCGTTGACCACGACGTGTCCGGAGAGCGTTCCCGCAACGGAGTCGATCCGGATTACGTCGCGCAGGAACGACTGAGCGGGCACCCCTTGGGTGTCGATCGTGACGTCCCGCGCCGCGAGCGGCCGGAGCGCCAGCGCTCCGCTCACCCCGAAGTACGCACCGTCCTGGTAGAGGTCCGCGTGAGGGGTCGACAGGAACGCGCCGGTGACGTTGAACCTGCCGGCGGCGAACGTGTAGGGCATCGGTCCGAGGCGCCCGTCCCATGCCGCGACCTCGCCGGACAGCGCGGGCGAATTGAGCGTGCCGCCGACGCGCCCGCTGAACCGCCCGGTGCCAGTGAGCTCCGACGGGGCGAGCCCCGTCCGGCCCGCGATCGCGCCGAGGGGAATATCGTGTCCTTCCGCGGTCAGCGAGAGCGCCCCGCTCGGCGCCACGGCGCCCGACGCGTAGACCGTGGCGGACCCGGACTGCATCCGGAGGTCGTCGAACTGCAGGGCGCCGCCGTCGTTCCAGAAGAATGCGGTCAGGCTGTCGAACGCCTGCCCGCGCATCGCGCCGCGCTCGAGCGACATGTCGCCCAGCACCCGCATCCGCGATCCCTGTCCGGCGCCTGCGATCGTGCCGGACCCGCGGGCCACGAGGCCGCCGGTGACCGGAAGCCCGGCCCGCGGCAGAGCCGCGGCGTCGATGTTCTCCGCCGTCGCGGCGAATGTAAAGGAGGGTTCCTCCGTCGCCAAATCGATGACGGCGTCGCCGGCGACCCGCCCGTCGCCGACTCCGGCCGAGAGGTCGCGCAGCGAGAGGACTCCGTCCCCGTAGGCGAACCGCGCCGTGAGCCCCGCAAAGTCCTGGCCGTTGAAGCGGCCGTCCGCCGCCGCCACGGTGCCCGCAAACGACGGCGCGCTCACCGGCCCGGAGATCCACATGTCACCCGTCGCCCGCCCGACGAGCGTTAAACCGGTACCGGGGAAGAACAGGGCCCGCGCCCGTGCCAGGTCGAGCCGCTGCGACCGGACGACCAGATTCAACCACGGGTCGCCTGCGTAGGAGACGTCGCCCCGCACCCAGACCGGTGAGTCGCCGGCGATCAGCGTTATCCCGTCCGCGGAGACGTGCCCCGACGTCACCTGCATTTCGCCGTTCACGTGGCGGAGCGGCATCGCGGCGGGCCGGTACAGCGCCTGGGCGTCGTTGAGCCGGATCGTCGCGGTATAAGTCGCGTCCAGGCCCGACTTCACGGACGTGGCGAGCAGGTGAACGCGGCCCGAGAACCGTCCGCCGACCCAGCGCAGCTGTCCGAGGTGGACGAGGTAGCCGCCCCAGTGCCGTACCGATCCGCGGTCCGCGGTGATGTCGAAGTCGTAGGTCCCGTCGGACGCGGCGTAGCGCCCGTGAACCGCGGCCGTCTCGCCGGCGGTGCTCCGCCCCGAGAGCGCGATGACGAGCCGGCCGCCGGGTTCGGTGGTGAGAGTACCGTCGATGAGTTCGAACCGTGTGACGAACGGCGGCGATTCCACGCCGTAGGAGTCCGCGTAGGCGATGACGCCGCCGTGCACCACGACCAGACCGTGGAACGCCGGACCCAGCGGACTCTGCGGCTGTGCGAGCAGATCCTGGAGGTTCCAGTGCCCGCGCGCGTCTCGCACGAGCACGATGTGGGGAGTCGTGAGTTCGGCGCGGCTGATACTCGCGAGCACGTCCCGCGGACGGCGCACGAAGTCCCAGAGCGACACGGTGATGTGCACGCGGTCGACCGAGAAGGCGGCGCCGTGGCTGAAACCGCCGCGCTCCGCGATTACCAGGTCGCGCAGCTCGATCCCCTCGAGCAGGTTGCCGCCGACCCCGCCGAGCGCCACGGCACGGCCGAGCGAGTGGCCGAGGCGCGAGACGACGGCCTGTCGGATCGCGTGCGCCATCCAACCGCTCGAGACCGCCCCCGCCCAGCCCGCGGCGGCCAGGACGAGGATCACACCGAAGATCGCGGCGCCGCGCCGGAGGGGGCGGAAACGGGCGCGCGGCTGCGCGTTCATGCCCGCCCGCGGCACCCCCGCGGGCACGCGCTCGTGTGGCCCCACGCGATCAGTGTGTGCCTCCCTTGATGACGATCGGCAACTGGATCCGGCCGCGCACGACCCACGGCGTCGTCCACTGCGCGGATGGCTTCGCCGGCGGCCCGGACGCGGCGTCGGTCCGCGGCGGCAGGCCGCCCGTCAGTTCGACCACGACGTCGGTGTTCTTGTCGCCGGTCTCAAATGCCTTGATGGCGTCGTCGAGCGTCGCGGGCCCCGGCCCCTGGACGCCCTGCGCGGAGCCAGCGGGGCCTCCGCCCGGAAGTCCACCGCCGACACCGCGGACAACGAGGGTCGCGGGACCGGCCACCGCGTTCGCCGGAATGGTCAAGGCCACGTCCTGGGTCTCCGGCTCGGCGCGGTACGGCCGCACCGTCACGCGGACGTGGACCGTGTCGCCGGGCGCCACCGGGGCGTGCGGCCCCACCGCCCCCACGATCGAGGCGGTGCGCTGCGCGGACGTCACACGGACGTCGAGGTCGATGCCCGTCGGACCGACGTTCTTGAACTCATTGTCGAACAGCAGGTTCATTGCCTGCGGCAGCTCGGCGAGCGCGCGCGACGCGATGGCGCCGGGACTGTAGAACATGTTCTCACGGACGACCGGCTTCGGCAGTCCCCGGCCGTAGAGCACCATACGCACGGTCGCCGTCCCTTGGCCGTTGCGGTTGAGCGCGCGCGCGATGGCGCCCTGCGACCCCACCGGCACCACCACCGGCGCGATCTCCGTGCTCGGGATGACCTGAAAATTGTAGTCGTGCGCGCCGCCGCCATCCGCGTCGCTCACGTGCACGTGAACGCCAAACATCCGCGGCATCACGCCGATCGTCCCGCCGATGCCGGCCGGACGGTCCTGGGACACGATGCCGACGGGCGAGCCGACGGCGCCGATCTTGACGTTCTGCTGCCGGCCCTGCACCACCTGAAAGATCGTCGCGTTCATCAACAGATAACTGGACGGCCCAATCCCCGTAAACGGATGGCCGAAGGCCAGCATGCGGTTACCGTCCCGGTAGGTCATCGTGCCGATGGCGTAGGCCGCGATATCGCCCCTGAGCAGAGCGACGCCGATCGCGCTGCCGGGTTCGAGCGGCAGCGACGCGGGAAGGTTGGCGTCTGATCCGCCCGCCACGGGCGCCAGTCCCATCGGGGCCAGCACGTTCGCAAGCGTCTGAAGCTCTCCGCCGCCGAGGCCCGAGACGAACAGCGGCGTCTCCGCGGGTGTCGCGACGAGCGTATCGGGCGCCGCGGCCGCCCGAGCGCCCCACGCCGAAACGGCCACGCGGCGGATCACGCGCCCGCCGATCAGCGTCGGCGCCACCGCGAATACCCGGGGCGCGGCCGCGCCCGCCGGCGCCGGCGTGGGCAGGACGCGCAGCATGTCCTCGATCGGCGTGAACAGCCCGACCGTCGGATCCGACGCCTCGAAGGTGTACGAGAGCGCGCCCGCGAGCCGTCCCCGGAGATAGATCGGACTGCCGCTCATCCCCGCGGCGATGCCGCCGACGCTCTTGATCGCGGGCCCCGAGGCGCGAAACAGCACGAGGTCGCCCGCCGGACCGGCGTTGTGGAGGATCCCGAGCACGCGGACCTCGAACGGCACGACCGCGGTGCCGATGATGACCGTCTTGCCGACGCCGGTCATCCCGACGGCGATGGCGCGCGCCGCCATGATCGCCGGCCCCGCCGCCCCCGCCGGCGAGAAGATGCCCAGCCCGAGGAGCGAGATCGCCGCCAGAACAGCCGCCGCGAGCCGCGTCGTCACCCTGCGTCCCTCATTTGACCGTCATGGGAATCTGGTACTTGCCGAGCACCACCCAGTCGGTCTCGAGCGTGGTCCCGGCCGGCGACTCGAAACTCGGGTTGGCGTTCGCGCCGACGGCCGTGAGGACCGACTCGGGTACCAGCTGGATGATCAGATCCGTGTTTTTCCCGTCGTTCTCGAACTGGTCGATCGCCGACGCGAGCGATTCCGCGCCGCTCGGCGTACTCTCGGCCGCCACCAGCACCTGGAACTTGTCGGCCGGCGCCGACGAATCGTTGAGCGCGCCGATGGTCCCGACGAGCAGAAACGCCGGGCCCTCCGGAAAGTCCTTCGGCACGGTGAAGGTGACCGTCTTGCTCTCGGGCTCCCCGCCGGCGAACGGACGGACATGCACGGCGACCTGAATCCGGTCGCCGGCGTGCACCGTGCGGACATTGGGGCGGGCGCCGACGAGCAGCGCCATGTTGGTCTTGCTCGTGACGGCGACATCGACGGTCATGTCCACCGGTTCGAGCTCGTCGAAGAAGTTCGTAAACAGGAGCTGCGTCGCCGCGGGGACGTCGAGCGCCGAGGCGGTCGCGATGTCGCCGACGTCGTACGCGAGATCCTCCCGCACGACGGCCTGCTTGAGGTGCCGCGCCCGTAGCGTGATCCGCACGGCGGCCGAGCCGCCCGCGACCCGGTCGAGCCCGCGCTGGATGAGACTCAGCACGGCCGTCGGCACGAGGCTCTCGGCCAGGTCCTGGCGCCGGATGATCTGCGCGCCGTAGGAGTGGGCCACCCCGGTATCGAGGTCCTTGGTGTTGACCCTGATCGCGAACGCACGCGGGAACTGCCCGATCACCCCCGCGATCCCGGTGGTTCGGTCCTGCGTCAGGGTACCGGCGGCCGGGCCGAAGCTGCCCTCTTTAAATGGAAAGTCCAGGGAGCGGACGATCGTGTCGATCCAGGCGCTCGTCATGAACATCGCGGCGGTGCCGGAGTTCAAGAGCGGATGGCCGAACCCCAGTACGGTGTTGCCGCGGCGGTACGTGGCGGTGCCGATGGCGCCGACCTCGACATCGCCCCGGACCAACTCCACGCCGAGCGACGCGCCAGGTTCGAGCGGCGGCGCCGTGAAGTTCCGGCCGCCGGCGTACCCCTGGCGCGGCACGAGGTTGAACCGCTTGAAGGCCTGCTCGAGTACGCGCATTCCGGCCGGCGTCACGCCGGCGGCCGTCATCGGCACCATCGCCGGAGCGACCGCGGCCGTGTCCTGGACGCGGTGCGCGTTGTACGCCGCGGCCTCCGCCGTCGATCCTACGACAAGCAGGCGCCGCAGCGGACCCGCGGACGTCGCGATCGGCATCCGGCTGCGATAGACGGCCCGGCGGAAGGACGGCGCCGGCGCATCCCGCCGCGTGGTGGCCGCGGGGGGCGGCGCCAGCATCTTCAGCATCTGTTCGATCGGAGTGGCCAGGCTCAGGTCTGCGTCGGGACCGGGGAAATGGTAGCCGTACGAGAGAGCGCCGGCGAGCCGGCCATTGAGGAAAATGGGGCTGCCGCTCATGCCGGACGCCGTTCCGCCGGCCTGCCGGATCAGCGGGCCGCTTGCGCGGAAGAGGATCAAGTCGGTGTCAGAGCTGCTTTCGCCCTGCAGCACCCCGAGGACGGTGATGTCGAAGCGCTGAATCGTCGTGCCGTGAACGACGGTGAGACCGTACCCCCGCATTCCGGCGTGAACGGCAGACAGCGGCAGGATGGTTTGGGGATCCGCGCCCGCGGAGGGAAGTCCGGCCGTGGCCAGACCCAGGCCGACCGCGACGATCGCCGCCACCGCACGCATCATCCCGCGCACGTCCCCCTCCGTCCGCCGCGCCGGTGTCTTCCCCCGCGACGAGCGGGACCGCGGCGACTTCCTAGAAACAACACGAGGGGGAAAGGCCCCCCCTCGTCATTACGGTCGAGTGCGGCCTTCCGCTACTGGGCCTCGATCACGGCCACAGGGTCGCCAATGTTCACGAAATCCCCGACCCGTACCATCACCTGCACGATCTTGCCGTTGGCCGTCGCCCGGGCCGCCGGACTCGCGCTGCCGGTCGACGTGCGCACGAAGATCAGCGTGTCGCCGAGCTTCACCGCCTGTCCCACCGCGGCGAGCTGCAGCGGCAGCACCTGGCCGGAGATGACGGACCGGACGACGACGTTGGGAGCCGTCTGCGCCGACGCCGTGCCGCCCGGCGCGGAAAGAGCCCCGGCCGCCAGCATCACAAGCACGATTGCCGCAGAACCTGCGAGCCGGCGCATCCCCATCACCTCTCCACCGCAGAAATATATGCCCGCGGCCGCATCATTATAGGCGCGGCCCGCTTCGACTGTCAAACGCCGAATTCGTCCGGCAGGTTCCGCTCGAATTTGAAGAAGTACCGCAGCACGCCGACGATGCGCTCCGCCGCGCGGCCGTCGCCGTACGGATTGCGCGCCCGGCTCATGCGCGCGTAGGCCTTCGCGTCGGTGAGCAACTCGCGTGCCGCGCCGAGGATCGCCGCCTCGTCGGTGCCGACCAGGCGCGCCGTCCCGGCCGTCACGCCTTCCGGCCGCTCGGTCGTCTCGCGCAAGACGAGCACCGGACGACCGAGGGCCGGCGCTTCTTCCTGAATGCCGCCGGAGTCGGTGAGGATGAGCGTTGAGGCCTTCATCACCGCCACGGTCGTCGTGTAGTCGAACGGCTCGAACAGGTACGCGCGCGGATGCGCGCCGAGGATCTCGTGCGCGGGCCGCGCGACGGTGGGATTGAGGTGGACCGGAAAGATCAGCGCGAGGTCGTCGAACTCGTCGAGCAGACGGCGCGTCGCGGTGAAGATGTGCCGCTGGGGCTCGCCCCAGTTCTCCCGCCGGTGCGAAGTCATGAGGAGGCGCCGCCCGGGCCGCGCGAGCGCCTCGCGCAGCCGGGGCGCCGCCGGCGGCACGTCGCGGCGGGCGACCTCGAGCAGCGCGTCGATCACGGTATTGCCCGTCACGGCGATCCGCGAGCGCGCCACCCCCTCCCGCTCCAAGTTCGCGCGCGCCGCGGCCGTCGGCGCGAAGTGCAGATCCGCGAGCACGGACACCATGCGCCGGTACATCTCCTCCGGAAACGGCTGATACTTGTCGTCGGTGCGCAGCCCGGCTTCAACATGGGCCACGGGGATCTTGCGGTAGAACGCGGCGAGCGCCCCGAGAAAGCACGGCGCCGCGTCGCCCTGCACCACGATCATGTCCGGCGCGATCGCGGGCAGCAGCCCGTCCAGTCCCGCGAGGGTTCGCACCGAGATGTCGGCGAGCGTCTGCTGCTCCGTCATGATGTCGAGATCGTAGTCGGGATGCAGATCGAAAACCTCCAGCACCTGGTCGAGCATGTGCCGGTGCTGCGCGGTCGCCACCAGCACCGGCTTGAACTCGGACGGGCGTGAGGCCAGCGCGCGGACGACCGGCGCCATCTTGACCGCGTCCGGGCGGGTGCCGACGACGGTCAGCACCGTCCGGCGCGCGGGACCGGCCGTCTCCCCCGAACCGCTCACCTCACTCCTCGACGCTGCCGGAGGTGCCCGCGGCCGCCGGGGGCGGCGTCTCCACCGGCACGCCGGACACGGCCGCGGACGGGGCGGCAGGCGCGCCGGCCGTGAGCGGCGCGGCGGCGACCGGTAGCTCCGAGGCGGCGGACGCCGGCCCGGCGGCCTGAGAGGGCAGCAGCAGCCCGGTCTTGCGCGCGCCGAGCGCGAGCAGCGCGAGCAAGAGACCGAGGATCGCGATGAGAGGGAAGCGGCCGAGACCGACGCCGCTCATCATGAGCGCGCCCGCGCTGAGGATGCCGGTCACGAGGTAGAGCGCCGCCGCGGTCTGGCGCGGCGTGAGCCCGCGGGCCAGGAGGCGGTGGTGCAGATGCTGCGTGTCCGCCTCGAAGATCGGCCGGCGGTTGCGCCACCGCCGCGCGATCGCAAACGCCGTGTCCGTCACCGGCACGCCGAGCGCCGCGAGCGCGACCAGCAGCGAGAGCGCGGTGTAGCTCTTGTACGTGCCGAGGACGGACAGCGCGCCGAGCAGATACCCCAGCAGCATCGAACCGGTGTCGCCGAGGAAGATCCGCGCCGGGTTGAAGTTGTAGGGAATGAAACCGAGCGCTCCACCGGCCAGCGCCGCGGCGAGGATCGCGGTGCCGATGTCGCCGCGCTGGTAGGACGCGACCAGCAGCGTGGCGCCGGCGATCGCGGCGATGCCGGACGCGAGGCCGTCTACGCCGTCGATCAGATTCATCACGTTGCAGAGGGCCACGATCCACGCGACGGTGACGATCGCGCCGAGCGGGCCGACGAAGAACATCCCGCCGAGCGGGTTCGTCAGCACGTCCATGCCCACGCCGAACGGGAGCAGCACCGCGGCCGCCGCGACCTGCCCGATCAGCTTGATCACCGGCCGCATGCCGCGGATGTCGTCGACGACGCCCACGAGCGTGATCAGCGTCGCGCCGAGCAGCAGCGCAATGATCGGCCGGTCGATCGCCGGCAGGTACGGGATCACGACCGTGATGCGCTGCGTCTCGAAGGCCACGTGAATCGGCCGCTCGACCGGTAGCCCGACCAGCACGGCCGCGACGAAAGCGAGATAGATCGCGATGCCGCCGAGACGCGGCACCGGCACGCGGTGGATGTGCCGCCCGCCGGGACGGTCGAGCACCCCCAGCTGCGTCGCGACCCAGGCGACCGCCGGGGTCAGCAGGTAGGCGATGACCAGGCCGAAGGTACCGGCGACGAGGAACGGGGAGATCGTCACGGCGCGCGGTGCCCTACTCGCCCTCGGTCGCGGCGACCGCCGGACGCGGCGCGCCGAAGAGCTCGCTGACGGACTGTTCCGCGTGGACGCGCTGGACGGCCTCGCCGATCAACCCCGCCACCGAGATCACGGCGAGCTTGGAGGTGCGCTTCTCCCCCGGCACGGGAATGGTGTCCGTGACGACCAGCTGCTCGATCGGCGAGCGCTGGATGCGCGCCATCGCCGGCGGCGACAGAATCGCGTGGGTGCAGCAGGCGTACACGGCGCGCGTACCGCGCTTCATCAGCGCCTCCGCCGCGAGCGCGAGCGTACCGCCGGTGTCGATGATGTCGTCGACCAGGATCGCCGTGCGCCGGTACACCTTGCCGATGACGTGCACGATCTCGGCGACCTGGTTGGGCCGGTCGCGCCGCTTGTCGATGATCGCGAGCGGCGCGCCGAGGTACTGCGCGAACTCGCGCGCGCGCTTGACGCCGCCGATGTCCGGCGACACGACGACCGGATGCTCGAGGGCGAGCGACCGGAAATGGTCACCGAGGATCATGCGCGCCGGCAGATGGTCGAGCGGGATGTCGAAGAAGCCCCACAGCTGCCCGGTGTGGAGGTCGACGGTGAGGATGCGGTCCGCGCCGGCCGTGGTGAGCAGGTTGGCCACGAGCTTCGCGGAGATCGGTTCCCGGGGTTTGATCTTGCGGTCCTGCCGCGCGTAGCCAAAGTACGGGATCACCGCCGTCACCCGCGCGGCGCTGGCCCGCCGCAGCGCGTCGATGATGATGAGCAGCTCCATCAGGCTTTCGTTGGCGGGCGGGCACGTCGACTGCACGGCGAAGACGTCGAGGCCGCGCACGCTCTCGTCGATGCGGACCCCGACCTCGCCGTCGGCGAACCGGAAGACGTTCATCGCACCGACGGGCACGCCGAGATACGCCCCGATCCCCCGGGCGAGCTCCGGATTGCTGGTGCCGCTGAAGATCCGGATCCGCGCGTCGGCCATCGCCGCTCCTGCCCTCCCCTTTACTATCCTGTTTGCCCAGAGACGCGGTGCAGGCGCCGAGTCACCGGCCCCGGGACGGTCTGGACCCGTCAAGCGAGCGAATCACCCGCGCCGGCACGCCGACGGCCACGCGCCGCGGCGGCACGTCCTTGGTTACGACGGAGCCGGCGCCGGTCGCCGCCTCGCGGCCGATGCGCACCGGGGCGACCAGCATCGAATCGCTGCCGATGTAGGCACGGTCGCCGATCGTCGTCCGGTGCTTGCGGCGGTCCAGGCCGTAGTTGCACGTGATCGTGCCCGCGCCGATGTTCACGTCGACGCCGATCTCGGCGTCGCCGAGATAGCTCTTGTGATGCACCTTCGTGCGGTCGCCGACCCGCGAGTTCTTCAACTCGGCGAAGTTGCCGATCTCCACGCCCCGGCCGACGACGGTGCCGGGGCGCAGGTGCGCGAAGGGACCGATCCGCGTCCCCTCGCCGATCCGGCTCTCTTCGATCCACGAGTCCCACACGCGCACATGCCGGGCGAGCACCGAGTCGTGAAGACGCGCTCCCGGACCGACGATGCACTCCGCGCCGATGACGGTGCGGCCCGTCAGAAACGTCCCGGGGTGGAGGACCGTGTCGCGGCCGACCTTGACGGTGTCGTCGACGAACGTGGTCGCGGGGTCGAGAACGGTCACCCCGTCGGCCATCAACCGCCCGAGCACGCGGCGGCGCAGGATCGCGTCGACGGCGGCGAGCTCCGCGCGGGTGTTCACCCCGGCCAGCTCCTCGGGATCATCGACGGGGACGACCGCGATGTCGCGCCCCTCCGCGGCGAGGACGTTTACGGCATCGGGCAGGTAGTACTCACCCTGACGGTTCGCCGGCCGGACCCGGCGCAGGGCGCCCGCGATTTGCGCGACGCGAACGCAGTAGAACCCCGCGTTGACCTCGCGGACCGCGGCCTCCTCCGGCGTCGCGTCGACATGCTCGACGATCCGCAGAAAGCGCCCGCCCGCGTCGCGCACGATCCGCCCGTACGGTGGGGTGGGATCGGGGGTGCCGGCCGCGATGGCCGCGGCCGCACCCTCCCGCACGGCCCGGCGCAGGGCGCGCAGCGTTTCAACGGAGACGAGCGGCATGTCGCCGTTGACGACGAACGCGACGGCGCGGCCGCGTACCCGGGGAACGGCTTGAAGCAGAGCGTGCCCGCTTCCCCGAGGCTCGCGTTGGATCACGAAATCGACGCCGTCGCCGAGGGCCTCGCGCACCGCCCGGTGGTCCGGGCCGACGACGATCAGGGGACGGCGGACGCCGGCCCGCCGGAGCGCATCGACGGCGTAGGCGAGCATGGGCCGGCCGCGGAGCGGATGCAGCACCTTGGGAAGGTCCGAGCGCATTCTCGTACCCTTCCCCGCGGCCAGCACCACGGCCGCCGTCTGCCCGGTCCCTCCCGCCTGCGCCAAAAAAAGCCCCCCAGAAGCGCGCCTGCCGTCGGGGCGGCGCGCACGCAAGATTCGTGGCCCCGCCGCGGCCTACCTGCGAATTCGCTCCGCCACCGCCGCGGAACCCTCGGCCGACGCGTGCGCGACAAGACGAGCCGCCATGCGCGGATCGCTGAGAAAATTCACGTGCACGTACGACGCGAGCACGCCGACCCTCGACCAGCCGTCGAGGCGGGGCGGACCGCCCGACGCGTCCGCCACGCGGTACGCCGCCTCGGCCGCCGAGGGCGCCGGAACGAGCGACGACATGTGAAATTCGTGCCCCCGCACGGTCGTGCCGCGCGGGGCCAGGACCGTGTCGTGAAGAGTCTGCGCCCGCACGTAGGCGACGCGGGCGCGGGGACGCATCCGGGCCCAGACGGGGACGACCCCGGCCAGCCGCCGGCCGCGGCCCGGGGCGGCGCCCTCCGCCGCGATGCCGCGGGCGAGGTACATGAGCCCGCCGCACTCCGCGTAGACCGGCCGGCCGCTCTGCGCGAAGGCGCGCACGGCCTCGAGCGCGGCGTGGTTGTCGGCCAGCGCCGGCGCGAACAGCTCGGGATAGCCGCCTCCGAGCACCAGCGCTCCGATCCCGTCGGGCAGACGGCGGTCGGCCAGCGGGCTCCAGGGCGCGACGCGCGCCCCGAGCATTTCCAGCAACTCGATGTTGTCGGCGTACTGGAAGGTAAACGCGTCATCGCGTGCCCACGCGATGACGGGGCGGTTTCCCCTTCGCGGCCCTTCCGCCGGAGCCGACAACACCGGCGCCAGACGCCGCGGCGCCGCGGCGGCCGCCCGGCCGCGGGCCGCGCGCGTGATCCGCAGCAGCCGCGTGAGGTCGAACCGCCGCTCGACCTCATGCGCGAGGCGCGCCCGCAGCCGCCCGAGCGACGAGGCCTCGTGCGCCTGCACCAGCCCGAGGTACCGCTCCGGGAGCGCGAGACGCGGATCCTCGGGCAGCGATCCGAAAACCGGCAGGCGGGTCGCGCGCTCCACCGCATCGGCAACCCAGTTCCGGTGCGTGTCGCCGGCGACGCGGTTCAGGATCCATCCGGCGATCCGGACGCGACGATCGAACACCTGACAGCCGCGCGCGACGGCGGCGACGCTGCGCGCCGCGCGAGAGGCGTCGAGCACCATCACGACCGGCAGATCGAGCAGCCGCGCGAGATGCGCGGTGCTGGCCGTGTCGTCGGACCCCGTCAGCCCGTCGAAGAGGCCCATCATTCCTTCGACGACTGCGGACGCCGCACCGGCGTGCCGGTCGAACGCCCAGCGCACGGTCGCGGCGTCGAGCAGCCACCCGTCGAGGTTGCGCGCCGGGCGGTCCGCAGCGCGCGAAAGGAATCCCGGGTCGATGTAGTCGGGACCCGCCTTGAAGGGCCGCACGTCGAGGCCGCGCCGCCGCAGCGCGGCGATCAGGCCAAACGTGACGGTCGTCTTGCCGGCGCCGGTGTGCGCGGCCGCGACGACGAACCGCGAAGACGCGCCGCCGGTGCTCAGGCGGACTTGAACCGCGCGAAGAGCGGAATGAGAAGACCCGCCACGATGGCGCTCGTGTAGTGAATGACGGTGTAGATGCCGAGAAACGACGCCGGCATGTGCCCGCGGCCAAAGTGTCCGACGCCGAACAGCGCCAGGATCTGCAGCAGCGGCGTCACGATCCCGGCGATCGCCCCGAGGCCGAGGCGCCGCCCGCCCGTCGGGAAGGGGAGCGCGAAAATGAGCACGGTGTCGATCGTCGCGACGAGCAGCGTGGTAATCCACAACGCGGCGACGGGACGCGGCGAGACGCGGGTCCAGAGCGCGTAGGCCAGGCCGGCCAGCGCCCCCGCGAGAACGCACGAGCCGAACGTCGCTCTGACCGGCGGAACGTGGGAGTGCGTGACCAACAGAATCGCGACGTCGACGAGGCCGGCCGCGATGCCGGCGCCGGCGCCGGCCATGAGGGCCGTCAAGGTGGAACCGCCCGCGACCCGAGATCGTCCCGACTGTCCTATGTAGAGCCTCCCCGGCGTTTTTTCCACACCACTCGCTCCCGTCAAGGCGTTCGGCGCATTCGCTCGATTGGACTGTTCCCCCGGGCGTGGGGGTCCGAACGCAAGACCGTCGCGCGCGCCATGTCGTTTCTGCTCGATCAGCGGAAATTCCGGCTTGCGACGTCGGGAACGCGCGGCCAGAGGCGCGGCCGCCAGAACTTCCGCGCGATGACGTGCACGATCTCGTGCTGCCGCTGGATGCGCCCCGTGACCCCGAGGAAGACCGCCGTCCGGGCCACCTGCGCGAATTCGTCCATCACCGCGGGCCAGACGACCAGGTTGACGAATCCAGTCTCGTCTTCGAGCGTCATGAACGTGACCCCCGACGCGGTCCCCGGCGTCTGCCGGCAGATCGCGATGCCCGCGTAGCGGACGCGCGCACCGTCCCGCATCGCGAGCACCGCGCGGGCATCGGGCAGCCCGGCCTCTCGCAGCGCCGGCCGCATCGGCGAGAGCGGGTGCCCGCGTGTGCTGTGCGACGACGCCCGGTAGTCCCACGCGATTTCTTCGGAGTGGCTGAGCCCGTCGAACAGCGGCGAGGTCTCGCGGACCTCGACCGGCAGCGCCATGTCGCGGCGGCGGACGAGCGCCCGCGCGTCCCACAACGCCGCCCGGCGGTCGATCCCCAAGGCCGCGAACGCACCGCTCTCCGCCAATTCGACCAGCGAGCCGGCGTCGAGCCGCGTGCGGCGGATCAGATCGTCGAGTGAGTGAAACGGCGTGTCCCCGCGTACCCGCACGAGCCGCCGGCCGTCGGCCTCCGCGAGCGCCTGGACATAACGCAGGCCCATGCGGACGGCGTGGGACCATCGCGGCCGGCCGTCGCGCACACCGGACGTTGCCGCCGGCGGCGCCGCGACCGGCTCGAGCGTGCAGTCCCAGTCGCTCGCCGTCACATCGATCGGCCGGACTTCGACGCCGTGGCGCTTCGCGTCGTCGACGAGCGTGGACGGCGCGTAAAAGCCCATCGGCTGCGCGTTGAGCAGCCCGCACGTGAATTCGGGATGGTGGTGACACTTAAGGTAGCCGGTGGCATAGGCGATCAGCGCGAAGCTCGCCCCGTGGCTCAACGGAAATCCGTACTCCCCGAATCCCTTGATCTGCTCGAAAACGCGCTCCGCCATCTCAGCTGTCACGCCTTTGGCCACCAGCGCCCCGACGAGACGGTCGTGGTGACGCTCGAGCCGCCCGGACCGGCGCCACGCCGCCATGTCGCGGCGCAGTTGGTCCGCCTCGCCGGGCGTATAGTCCGCCGCGACCATCGCGATGCGGATCACCTGCTCCTGGAAGATCGGGACGCCGAGCGTCTTCGCCAGCACCGGCTCGAGCGACGGATGCGGGTACTCGACCGGCTCTTCGCCCGCGCGCCGCCGGAGGTACGGGTGCACCATGCCGCCGACGATCGGACCGGGGCGCACGATCGAGATCTGGACGACGAGATCGTCGAAGGTCTTGGGCCGCAGGCGCGGCAGCATCGACATCTGCGCGCGGCTCTCGACCTGAAAAACTCCGATCGTGTCCGCGCGCGACATCATCTCGTAGGTCTCGCGGTCCCCTTCGGGAATCGTCGCCATCGACAAGACGCGGCCGCCGGCGGCGCGCACCCCGTGCTCATCGAGCAGCCGGAACCCGATGTCGAGGAGCGAAAGCCCGCCGAGCGCAAGCACGTCGACCTTGAACAGTCCGATGCCCTCGACACTGTCCTTGTCCCACTGGATCACGGTCCGGTCCGGCATCGTCGCGTTCTCGATCGGGACGATCTGGGACACCGGCTCGTGGCCGAGGAGAAAGCCGCCGGGATGGATCGAAAGATGCCGCGGCATGTCCTGCATCTCCCCGGCGATCCGGACGAGATGCTGGTGGAGCGGGCGTGCGGGATCGAGGCCGGCGTCGCGCAGCAGCTTCGACGTAGCCTCGTCTTCGTGCCAGACGAGCTTTGCGACGCGGTCGAGCGCGACGAGCGGCAGGCCGAGCGCCTTGCCCGCGTCGCGCACCGCCGACCGGAAGCGGTAGCGGATCACGTTGGCCACCATCGCGGCGCGGTCGCGGCCGTACGTCTCGTAGACCCACTGGATCACTTCTTCACGCCGGTTGTGCTGGACGTCGAGGTCGATGTCCGGCGGCTCGGCGCGCTCGCGCGAGAGAAAGCGTTCGAACAACAGGTCGGTCCGGACGGGGTTCACCGCGGTGATGCCGAGGCAGTAGCAGACGGCGGAGTTCGCCGCCGACCCGCGGCCCTGACAGAGGATGCCGTGCGCCCGGCAGTACTGGACGATCTCGTGCATCGTGAGAAAGTAGCCCCCGTAGTCGAGATCGCCGATGATCTCGAGCTCCCGGTCAAGCTGCGCGGCGACTTCGGACGGCACGCGCCCGCCGTACCGCTCCGCCGCTCCGGCGAAGGTGAGCGTCCGCAGCCACGCCGACGACGTCGTGCCTTCCGGCAGACGCTCGAGCGGATAGCGGTACCGGAGTTCGTTGAGCGCAAACGTGCACCGCTCGGCGACCTCGCGGGTCCGCGCGACGGCGTCGGGGTCGTCGGCGAACAGCGCCGCAAACTCAGCCCGGTTTTTGAGCGCGTGCTCGGCGTTCGGCTTGATGCGCGTCCCCGCCGCCGGGAGATCGATGCCGTGCCGGATGCACGTGACGACGTCCTGGAGAGGACGGCGCGACGGCGCGTGGTACAGCACCTCGTGCCCCGCAACGATAGGTAGTCCGTGGCGGGTCGCACGGTCGCGCAGCCGGCGTTCTTGGACCACCTCGAGATCGCGCCGGTGGCGCCCCACGAGCGCGTACAGCCGGTCGCCGAACGCCTCGCGCAGGAGCGCCGCCGGGATGTCCGGATCGGGGCCGGCCGCCGCAAGCGCGCTCGTCTCCCCGCCCCACAGCGCGACCAGTCCCGCGGCGTGCTCCGCGACCTCCCGCCACGACACGCGGCTTACGCCTTTCATGGAACGCAGCCGTCCGGCGGTCAGCAGCCGGCAGAGGTTCCCATACCCTCCGCGGTCCGCGGCAAGGAGAATCAGCGTCGAGTCGCCCGGTCGCAACAGGGGGACCGGGGACCGCGCCTTCGACCCCGGCTTCAATTTCGTTGGGAGCGGAGTATCGGGTACGCGCTCGGCGACGGTGACCTGCGCGCCCGTGATGAGCCGGACCCCCCGCTCCTTCGCGGCCGAGTAGGCTTCTACGACTCCATAGACGCCGTCGCGGTCGGTCACTGCGATCTCGGTCAAACCGAGGCGGGCGGCCGTCTCGATCAGCTCTTCGGGGGACGACGCGCCTTCCAGAAACGAAAAATGCGTTTTGCACCACAGCGGCGTGTACATCATGCCGGTTCGTTACTCGACCTGCCCATGAACGTACCAGCGTCGGCGGGTCCGGTCGTAGAACACCCACCACAGCTCGCCCCGCAAGCCTTCCATAAAATAGTAGGTCCGGTGGGCCTCACGTACCCCGTCCTCGCGCGGCGGGGCCGCCCACCATCCTCCCGAGATAACAAACGGGCCGGCCACGACCGCAACGTCCACGGCCGGAACGGGCAGCGCCACGGGTCTGGCAAAGACCCGGCGGACGAGGGATAGTCCCTCGATCCGCCGGGGCCGCGGGGGCGGCAGGTACGACATCGGAACCCACCCGAATCGCGCTTCCGGCAGATGCCCGTCGCGCAGCACCGCGCCGACCACCGCCTCGTCGCCGTACCGGGCGCGAAGCCGGTCGAGCGCGCGCATGCCGGCCTCGAGATCACGCGCCGGCTGCGCGGCGATCAACGCAAGTTGCTCGGGCGTCGCCGGGACGCCGCCGGCTTCCAGGCAGATCTCGGTGACGCCCGCCGCGAGATGGATGCTCCCCACGCGCAAGCGCACGAGATCGACGAGGCGCACCGCGTCGAGCGTCGGCGATGCGGGGCGAATGACGTGCGCGGACCACTCGCGTTCCAACCGCAGCCGCACCACGAGCGCGCCGAGCGCCTGTCCGCGCGACGCCAGCCTCGCCAGCAGCGGATCCAAGATGTGCTTGATGATGAACACGAGGCGCTGCGCGTCTGTCTCCGCCGTATCGAGCGTGATGTGGCGCCGCACCGGATCGACCGCGGCCCGCGGAACCAGCGGCGACCAGAGATCTCCCGATGCCCTCCGGTGCAGGCGCTCCGCCGCCGGACCGAAGCGTTCCAGCAGCCCGCCGGGGGGCAGACGCAGCAGATCGTCCACCGTGCGCACGCCGAGCCGCCCGAGCGCTTCTACGGTTTCCGGCGGCAGATAGAGATCGCGCAGGCGCACCCGCCGGACGGCGGTCTCTTCGTCATCCGGGCCGTCGAAGACCAGCACGCCGCGGCCGGCCGTCCGCGCCGCCGCGTACGTCCCGAACCGCGTGAACCCGACCGCGACGGCCGCCTCGTATCCCGCACGCGTGAGCGCGCGCCGGATTAGCTCGGCCCACGCGGTCAGCGACGCGTGCAGACGCTCGAGCCCCGACGCGTCGAGCCAAAACACGCCCGGCTCCTCGATCGCCGGCTCGACGTGGGGAGAAAACCGGCGCAGCGTCCCGGTGAGGGCGTCGACGGCCCGCGCGATCTCCGCCTCCGCCACCGGCGCGGCCCGAAGTTCAGGGACGATCGCGAGCGCGGAGCCGTAGCGCAGCCCGGGCGCGACGCCCCCGCCGCGCGCCCGGGCGTTGACCCAGAGGACCGGGCTCTGCGGCAGATCTTCGGCGACGACCGCGCTGGGATGCTGCCGCCATTCCGGACGTTCGCGCAGCAGCAGCTGCAGCGGAAGCGCCGGGATCTCAGCGCAGGCCAGACGCTCCACGGCGCACTTCCAGGTGTCGCCAGGCGGGACCGTGTTGTTTGTCTTTCAACGCCACGATTCCGCAGTGGAATCGATCCGTCCCCGCGCGCCGGCGCCGGGCGAGGGCATGAACGGCGATGAGTGAGCCGAGTGAGCCGTGCGAGTCCGCCGTCCGGCGCGTCAAAAATACCACCGCGGTCTGATGACGCCGGGCGAGTCCGGCCAGACGCGCGAGCGCGGTCGAGGGCGCGGCGGACGGCACGCCGAGATCCGCCACGATGAGTCCGAAGCCGCCGGAGCGCAGCAGCAAATCAGACGCGGAGAATACGGCGGTGAGATCGGGGACCCGCACGACCGGCAGCGCCGCAAGATCGATGCCGTTCTCGTGCGCATCCGGCGGATAGAACAGCGATGGTTCGCGCGGCTCCCCCCGCCGAACCACCCACGCGGCCGGTTCTCCGGCCTGCTGGGCTTCAAGAATCAATGAACACGCGAGTGTCAACGCGGCCGAGTCGCCCTCCCCCTCCAGTTGGACCAGGCGGCCGGAAAGGTGCGTGAGCGTCCACGCAGTGTTGTCGTGAAGACGCGCCACCCCCGGGGCAGCGAGGCGAAGGTCGGAAATCGGTCTGGCCGGCGAGACGATCACGAGGTCACCTTAGCTTTTGACGCGGCCGGGCCGAGTTCGCGCCGGCACCGCGGTGAGCCATAGAATAACGAACATATGTTCGTTAGTCAACCGAACGAACAGCAAGTAGCAGCGGCCCGGCGTCAGACCGCCGCCGTTACGGCTGCGCGCCGAGGTACCGCCGCAGGCCTCGTTCGCCGTTCGCCATCATCACTTTGTGGTTCCACGCGAACAGCGGCTTGAAGAGCGGAGCCAAGACGTTCAGCAGCGGTTTGCCGGTTCGCACGGATTCGTCGAAGATCAGGTGCGTGCCGGCGCCGCCCGCGGCCACGAACTCGGGATCCGGCTCGAGGCGCCAGCGCATCTCGCCGTTGAGATCGCCCCGGACCCGGACGATGGCCAGGCGCGGCCGCTCTTCGACGATGGCTTCGAGGTTGAAATACATGTGATACGGCAGCGCCGCCTTCGCGTGGACGGCCACCTGCGATCCGACACCGTCCAGATCGTTGAGCCGCTTGACCTCAACAAACTCCCTCCACCAGCGCGGGTAGGCTTCGAGATCCCGGATCGCCGTCCACGCGCGGTCAATCGACGCCGCAACCCGCCACTCCTCGCAGAAATAGTAGTTCCAAAGGCCGCGGGGCAGCGAACCGGGGGATCGCGGATCGACGCGTGCGTCCATCAGCCGAGCGAGAGCTCGACGCCGTACTGGCGCGCGCGGCCGTCCCCGGGGCGTACCGCTTTGGAGCGGTCTACCGACATGGACCTGCCTCCTTGAGCCGCGGTCGCCGGCGGCGCCGTTTTATCCACCGCCCAGCTTACCGACCAAAATCGGCGCCGCCGAAGGGCGCGTCGCGCCGTTGGGTCCTCGTTCGATTGAGATCGCGACCGCCTGATAGCGCGGGAAGTTGCCGCCCACCGCCACGATGACCGGCGCGCCCGACTCGGGACGGAACACCCCCGCGCTCTGCGGAGTCGCGCCCGCCACCAGCCACAGTTGATACACGAGATCCGGGCCGGGGTCGCGGAGTCCCCTCGCAACGAGCGCCCCGCGGCCGGTTGCCGGATCGAAGACAAAGCGCACGCTGCCGGCCGCCGAGCCGCTGAGCGTCACGATGCGCGAGGCGGGATCGGCCAGGACCGCGAGCGCCTGGGTCTGCGCCGCAATGCGGCCGTTGAGCGCGCCGAGACGCTGCGTGAGGGACACGGTCACCGCCGCGAGCACCAAAATGACCGCCGCGGCCGCGGCGAGGGCGGCGCCCCAACCCCAGCCCCGCGCGTCTCGTTTTGGAGCCCGCGCCGCTTCGAGCGCGCGCCGGCGCAGCGTGTCCGGCGCCGCTTGAAGGGCAAAGCCCTCCGCGAGCGCCGCGGCCGCCGTCCCGAACCCCGCGAGTTCGCGGCGGCATCCCTCGCAGATGGCGAGGTGCGCCTCGACCTCTCCCGCCTCGTCGGCGGCCAGTATGTGCAGCGCATAGGCTGCCAGCGATTCGCGAATATCGTCGTGGGTCCTCATCGGGCGGTCTCCCCCTGCGGGGATCCTGTCCCCGACGGCAGCAGCGAGCGCAGCCGGATCAGTCCATCGCGAACGCGGGTCTTGATCGTGCCGAGCGGAACGCCGAGCCGCTGCGCGATCTCCTGCTGCGTATAGCCGCCGTAGTACGCGAGTACAATCGCGGCCCGCTGTTCGACGGACAGCGCCTCCAGTGCCCGGCGCACGTGCCCCGCGTCGACGCGGGCCTGCGCCGCCTCGATGACATCCGTCTCCGCCGCCACCGTCTCGGAGAGCGGTACGGTCGGGGTGCGCCGCGCCCGGCGCACCGCGTCCACGCTCTTGTGGTGGGCTACCGAGAGGATCCAGGTGCGCGCGCTGCCGCGCGCACGATCGAAGTCGCGGGCGCCACGCCAGATCGCGAAGAAGACGTCCTGGGTAACTTCCTGGGCGCGCACGGCGTCACGCAGCATCCCCATCGCGATCGAGTACACCCGCCCGCTGTAACGATCGTACAGCGCCTCGAAGGCTCGGGAGTCCGCCTCGGCCACGCGCGCCAGAAGCGCTTCGTCGTCCTCGGCGTTGACCAGTGAGACTTGGCTCCCCCTCATCGGCCTCGCTGCGGCGCGACCGAGTCTTCCCGGCACCCGGCGGGGAAGTGCGCCGGCGGCGCGGTGGTTCGCGCCTCCGAGGGATGTTCCCTCCCGGACGGTCGCAGCTTCATACATCAGGCAGCCCGGATGGTCCCCTCAAAACACGTCGCGACGACGACACCCAGCACCGGCAGGCGCTCCTCGAACGACAGCGGCCTGCACGCGGCCGTCAACACCGCCGCCGTCGCGATGCCGAGTACCGTCTGACCGGCTGGGCCGACGAAACGGTCCACGGCAAGCATCACGGCGGCGTAGGCGACGAGCGCGACGAGCGGTCCCATGTCGGCGTAAGGTCAGGCGCCGAATACCCGCTGCACGAACCACACGAAGCCCGTCAGCGCGGCCGCGGCGGATACCCGGCGGCGGAAGACCGGCGCCCAGCCGTACTGCCGGATCGCGTCGAGGGCGAGGGTCGCCAGCAGGATCACCGACAATTGACCGATCTCCACGCCGAGATTGAATCCGACCAGCGACGCGGCGAGGTTGGCACGCGGCAGGTGCAACTCCGTCAGCGCGGATGCGAAGCCGAGGCCGTGGACCAGCCCGAAGCCGAACGTAACCAGCCACCGCGACCCGAGCGATGCCCGGCCCCGCCAGATGTTCTCGGCCGCCACGTACGTGATGCTGAGCGCGATCGCGCTCTCCACCCACCGGGACGGGAGATCGACGATGCCGAGCACCGCGAGCGACAGCGTGATCGAGTGCGCGACTGTAAACGCCGTCACGATCTTGAGCAGCTGCGGGAGCGTCGCACCGACCATAAGCAGACTCGCCAGGAACAGCAGGTGATCGTAACCCGTCAGGATGTGCTCGATCCCCATCAGCACGAAGCCGCCGGCCGCCCGCCACACGGCGGGGGCGCCCAGCGCGATCGTGTCCTCCTCGTGTCCCGGCGTGAAGACCGTGTTGTGGACCCGGCCGTCGGCGAGGACGGTCACAAGACAGCTCGCGGTCGAGGCGCCGGACGGGAACAGATCGTAGCGGATCGAGAGCGAGTCGATCGGCCCGGGCCACGTGTAGATGAGCGCAAGCGTGGTGTGGGTCGACGGGGCGAACCCGGCCGGTCCCGACGCCGCCGCAGGCGTCCCGGCGAACGGCTGCACCGCGAGCACGCCCTCCCGGACACCGCCCCCGGGCGTCCGCAGCCGGGCGGACAGCCGGACGTGCGCGGCGAGGATTCGCCGGAGCGCGGCGCGGCGGGCGCGAATATCGTCGCCGGCCAGACGGTCCCCGCGGGGGCCGCCGGCGAACGCGACGAGACCGGTCGGCACCGTCAGCGTGACCCGCGCCTGCGATCCGGTCACCGCGATCTCGGCCGCCGCCTGATCGGCCCAGTGCGCCTCGGCGACCCCGAAGCCGCCGAGGAACCACCGCGCCGCCAGCGCGGCGATCAGCACGCCGTAGAACAGAATGCGCCGCGTCATCGCCGGTCGGTCTCCCTTCCTCCGCATGTTCGTGCAGCCGGGCCGCAAGGGGATCTACAGGCCGATCAGGGCCACGTCAAGCGCGCGCGCATCAAACGTGGGATCTGTCGCACGTACGAGGCCCATGTATGTGCGTGCCCGAACCTCGTCGCCGAGACCCCGCGCGATCTGGGCCGCGCGATAGAAGTAGCGTGCGTCCCGCACCCCCCAGCGCATCGCCGCGCCCTCGGCGCGCCGCGCCTCCTCCCACCGTCCGGCGCGGCACAGCGCCCACGCCATCGTGTCGAGCGTGTCGGGATCGGTGCGCACGGCCAGCTCCTGCCGCATCAGACGGAGCACCTCGGGAAGATCGGCGGCCCGGCCGCGGGTGAGCAGCAGACGCGCGAGCTCCCGACGGTGCCCGTACGCGCCCGAGGCGGCGTCCTGCCGCAGGCGCGCCTCGGCGTCGCTCCAAAACCGCGCCGCTTCGGTGTGGCGGCCCTGAAGATCGCGCGCCTGGGCGACACCGCGCAGGACGACGTGGTCGTAGACGTTGGGGGCGTCACGGGTTACCGTCACCACCCGCGTCAGGTGGTCGACGGCCGCCTCGTAACGGCCCTGCCGGAGGTCGAGCACGGCGAGGTCCGTGAGTGCGAGAGGGTACTGGGGCAGAATTCGAAGCGCCTCGGTGAATAACGCCCGCGCCTCGTCGAACCGGCCGTGCCGGTAGAGGAAGCGTCCGTACAGGCTGCGCACCCACGTGGAGCTTGCGGTCTCCTCCGGCTCCTCGAGCTGGAGCGCGCGGCGGAAGTCGGCCTCGGCTTCCGCGTCCCGGCCCTGTGCGATCTCCACGAGCGCCCGCAGCGCATACCCCCGGAGCGACGGATCCGCGGCGAGGAGCGCCCGCACCGTTCGGGCCGCCGCCGGCACATCGCCGGTGGCCAGGCTCGACGTGACGATGACCGGCAGCGCCTGATCGCTCGGCCCGGCCGCGCGGGCGAGGCGCATCGCGTCCGCGAAATCGTGGCGGGCTTCCCCCACCCGCGCGAGCGTCAACAGGGCCCCGTCGTTATTGATGCTGAGCCGGGCCAGCGATGCGCGCGCCGTCTGTTCGGCGAGCAGGTACCATCGCAGGTCCCCGGTGACTCGGGCCTCTTTGAGGTAGGCGCCCGCGAGGCCGGCCCGGTCGAGGGCGCCGTCCGGATTGCGCGCGAGTCGGCCTTCGTAGAACGCGATCTCGGCGCGCAGGAGATTCGAGATCGCCCCCTGCGGCGGCCGTACAAAGCGGTAGCGGTACAGGCGATCGACGCGACCCATCCGGTCAGAGACGCCCATGGCCGATGCCAATGGAGCGGCTAGGGTCGCGAAAGGGCGCGTTGGGTCCGCGCGCCCGGCGCGGGCGGCCTGGGCGAGACCGATGCCGGCCGCGAGCAGCGCGGCGAGGGCGAGCGCGAGCATCCCGGAGCGGCGACGCGTCGGTTTCATCGTGGGCGCCTCCATCGAATGTGCGGTCGATCTCCGCGGCCGGCGGCGGGGGCGCCGGCGGGATGAGCCGCCGGCGCCCCGAGGCGCGGTCGGGCTAGTTCGGTTCCGCGAGGTACGGGAAGGACGTGAGCAGGGGTTTGTGCCCGCTGCCGCCGCCGTTTGGACCGGCGTACGTCACGTTGTCGGTCTTCACCGCGCCGTTCGTCACCACCGAGAGCGTCACGTGAATCACGTCGTCGGTGATCTTGCGGCCGCGAATGGGGCTGCCCTTCGCGTTCAGCGCTGCCGCGTAGCCGCTCGGGCCCGTCGTGTCGATGCGCATTACGTCGGGCAGAAATGCCAGGATGAGCGCCGTCGCGCGCTTGTCGTCGTTGCCGAACGCCATCAGCGTTTTCTTGGCCTCGGCGACGATCGGCCCCGCGGCCTCCGCCTCCGCCTTGTGCCCCGCGAGCGCGGCCGCTTCGAACTCCGGCCCCACGCCGTTGAGCGCATTCTGGTAGGCCGTCGTGGTAAGCAGCCCTTCGCCGATAGCCGGCCGGCCGAGGCGGGCGACCTGCTTGCCGCCGACGCTGACGGTTGTCCAGACGTCAAATGTCGTTGCGCCGGTCGATCCCGCGAGCCATGCCCGCGGCACGCGCGCCGCGATCGAGAGCACGTTGTAGCCGGCCGTGAAGTCGTACCCGGGCTCGCGGAACCCGACCTTCGGGCCCATTCCCAGCGCTCCCGCCCGGACACGGAAGAACTGCTCGACGTCGAAGAAGAACGGATCCTCGCGCAGTCCGGCAAACACGGAGATCGATCCGCCCGCGATATTGACCGGCGTCACGATCGGCGCGCCCGCCGCGGCGAGCGGCGTGGTGCGTGCCGCGCCACTCGCGGCGGTACTGCCGGCGCCGTCCCGCCACGCCGTGAGCTTGATCGGCTGCGAGCCGTCCTTCGCCGGAGCGCCAAACTCGAACCGCAGCATCGCGTCGGTCTTCCCGGTCGGCGTCGCGTCGTTGTTCATCGCCCGCGTGATATGGAAGTCGTACTGGGCGTTGGTGCTGAAGTTGTACTCCTGCCGCGGCAGCGACCGCGGGTTGACGTTCATGATGAGCACCAGGTCACCGGCGCCCGCGCCAGGATTCTGGTCCGCCTCGCGGAACACGAAGAGGTCCGTCGTGTGCAGCGCCCTGCCTTTCATATCGAGCTCGCCGTCGTCATGGTTGGAGGCCACGAGCAGCCGGGGCGTGATTACGAGGCCCGCCAGCGCGACAAGCGCGAGGGCGGAGAGCCACCATCTGGATCGAGCCATCGAGCCACCTCCTCATCGTCTCGGAAGCGGCCGCCTACCGGAACTCCGCGCGCGCTCGGCAGCATCTTCCGTCACCGCGATACTTCGCAGCACAGCGAGACGCGGATTGGCGGAGCGCTGCGCTCGCGATGACCGTGCCGCCGCGCCTCGGCACCAATCCAAGGCGGGCGCGGATACGAAGAGATCGTGAGGACGTCCTGGGGAGGCGCATATGCAGGCGATCGGGGGGCTATGTGCGATCTTGGCCGGTGTTGCGGGGTTCGTCTACTCGGTCGCGTTCCTCGTCGTGTCGCGGGCGTCGCCGGAGGCGGGCCGGTTATGGAGCGCGATCTTTCTGCTGCTCGGCGGGCTCTTCTCCACGGGCGCGCT
Source organism: bacterium (assembly GCA_035691305.1). Taxonomy (NCBI): domain Bacteria; species bacterium. The sequence continues at coordinate 396 of DASSJF010000059.1, read as the reverse complement.
GACGGCGCTGTTCGAACGGCTTCGGAACACCAAAGGCGAGGGGCTGGCTCTCTGGGCGCTGCTGCTCGGCCTTGCGGGCGTAATGGGCGCCGCGATTCACGGCGGCTACGATTTGGCCGGCGCGCTTCATCCGGCGCAGGCCGGGCCCCCGAGTGACGCGCCGAGCCAGATTGATCCGCGCGGATTGCTGACCTTCGCGGTCTCGGGGCTCGCGCTCATCGTGTTCGGCGCGCTGATTTCCGGCGGCGCCGCCGTGCCGCGCGGTCTCGGCACGCTCGCCTACGCACAGGGCGCGCTGCTGATCATCCTCTACCTCGGACGGCTGATCGTTCTCGCCCCGACCAGTCCGGTGATCGTGATCCCGGCGATTCTCTCGGGCTTTATTGCCGGACCGGC
>DASSJF010000058.1:20000-34856 GCA_035691305.1 bacterium | reverse complement strand
GGCGACGTACGCCCGCGAGGCCGAGGGCCGGGGCGTCCGGGTGATCATCGCCGGCGCCGGCGGCGCCGCGCATCTGGCGGGCGCCATGGCCGCGCACACCGCGCTGCCGGTGATCGGCGTACCGCTCGCGGGGTCGGCGGTGAACGGCCTCGACGCGCTGCTCGCGACGGTGCAGATGCCCGCGGGCGTGCCCGTCGCGACCGTCGCGATCGGCGGGGCCCGCAACGCCGGACTGCTCGCCGTGCAGATCCTCGCGACGGCCGAGGCGGGGCTGCGGGTACGGTACCACGCGTACAAGGACCGGCTCGCCCGCGAGGTCGAGGAGAAGGCCGCGCGGATCGCCGCGTCCGCGCCGGGAAGCGTCGGGATGGCCCCGCGAGCGGAGACGCGCTGAGATGCCGGTGACCGCGATCGTCGGCGCGCAGTGGGGCGACGAGGGCAAGGGCAAGGTCGTCGACACCCTCGCCAACCACGCCGAGGTCGTCATCCGGTACAACGGCGGCAACAACGCCGGCCACACCATCCAGAACCAGCACGGAACGTTCCGGCTGCACCTGCTGCCGTCCGGCATCTTTCACCCGGCCGCGCAGTGCGTGATCGGACCCGGCGTCGTCGTGAACGCGGACGTCCTGCTCGCGGAAATCGCGGAAGTCGAGCGGGCGGGGGCCGCGACCGTCGGACGCCTGTGGCTCGACGAGCGGGCGCACCTCGTGCTGCCGCACCACATCGTCACGGACGAGCTCGAGGAGGTCGCGCGCGGCGGCCGGCCGCACGGGACGACGAAGCAGGGCATCTGGCCGGTGTACAGCGACAAGGCCGCGCGGATCGGGATCCGGCTCGGCGATCTCGCCGAAGAGGCGCACCTGTCCGAGCAGCTGCAGTTCATCGCGTCGCGGAAGAGCGCGCTCCTCCGCGGCGTCTACCGGCACGAGGCGGTCGATCCCGGCACCTTGATCGCCATGTGCGCGCGGTGGGCGGAGCGCCTCAAGCCGTACATCGCGGACACGCATCCGCTGGTGCAGGAAGCGCTGCGCGCGGATCGCACGGTGCTGCTCGAAGGGCAGCTCGGCGTGATGCGCGACCTCGACTGGGGTGTGTATCCGTTCTCGACCTCGTCCACCACGCTGCCCGGCGGCGCGTGCGCGGGGGCCGGCATTCCCGCGGCGCGGATCACGCGCGTGCTCGGCGTGGCGAAGGCGTACACGACCGCGGTGGGCGCCGGACCGATGCCGACCGAGCTCGCCGACGAGACCGGGGACCGGATGCGCGAGCTCGGCCAGGAATACGGCGCCACGACGCGACGGCCGCGGCGCTGCGGCTGGTTCGACGGGGTCGCGGCGCGGTACGCCGCCGAGGTCGCGGGTTTCACACACCTCGCCGTGATGAAGCTCGACATCTTCGATACGTTCGAGACCGTGCGGCTCGGCGTCGCCTACCGCCTCGGCGACCGCACGATCCACACCGTGCCTCACACCGCGGCGATGGACCGCGTCCAGCCGGTGTACGAGGATCTGCCGGGGTGGCGCTGCCCGACGCACGGGGCGCGTCGGCTCACCGACCTGCCCGTCGAAGCGCGGACGTTTCTGCGCCGGATCGAGGAGATCGTCGGCGTCCCGATCGCGATGATCGGCGTGGGGCCGGAGCGCTCGGACGTCATCTTCAGCCGGGAGGGCTATCAGTGATTCCGCGCTACACGTCCCCCGAGATGGCCGCGCTCTGGAGCCCCGAGACGAAGTTCGCGACCTGGCTCGAGATCGAGTTGCTGGCCGCGGAGGCGCAGGCCCGGCTCGGCGAGATCCCGGCCGACGTGCCCGCGCGGTTGAGAGCCCGGGCCCACGTGCCGAGCGTCCAGCGCATCGACGAGGTGGAAGAGAAGGTCACCCGGCACGACGTCGTCGCGTTCCTGCGGGTCGTCGGCGAGACCGTCCGCGACGACGCGCGCTACCTGCACCGGGGACTCGGTTCGTCCGACGTCGTGGACACGGCGCAGTCGGCGCTGATGGTCCGCGCCGCGGATCTGATCACGGCGGCGCTCGAGCGGCTGCAGCAGGCGCTCGGCGTCCTCGCGCGTACCCACAAGCGCACTGTGATGGCGGGCCGCACCCACGGCGTCCAGGCCGAGCCGATCACGTTCGGCCTCAAGGTCGCGCTGTGGTACACGGACGTCGGCCGGGCGATCGACGGCGTGCGCCGGGCGCGCGAGGTCATCGGCGTCGGCAAGCTCTCCGGCGAGGTGGGAACGTTCGCCCACACGCCTCCGGCCGTGGAGGCGTACGTGTGCGAGCACCTCGGCCTGCGCCCGGCGCCGGTGTCGTCGCAGGTCCTGCAGCGGGACCGGCACGCGGAGTACGTGACGCACCTCGCCGTGGCCGCGGGCACGCTCGAAAAGATCGCGACCGAGATCCGCGCGCTGCAGCGCACCGAGATCCGCGAGGTCGAGGAGCCGTTCCGCGCCGGACAGACCGGGTCGTCCGCGATGCCGCACAAGCGCAACCCCGTCACCTGCGAGCAGATCGCCGGCCTCGCCCGCGTCGTGCGCGGCTGCGCCGCCGCCGCGCTCGAGGACATCGCGCTGTGGGGCGAGCGCGACATCACGCATTCGTCGGTCGAGCGGGTGATCGTGCCGGATGCCACCACGGTGCTCGAGTACATGACGCGGCGGCTGACGGGTGTGATCGAGGGGCTGCGCGTCTACCCGGAACAGATGCGCGCGAATATGGAGCGGACCGGCGGCCTGGTGTTCTCGCACCGGGTGCTGCTCGCCCTGCTCGGCAAGGGGCTCGGCCGCGACGAGGCCTACACGATCGTGCAGACCGCGGCGATGCAGGCGTGGGACGGCGGCGGCAACTTCCGCGAGCTGATCCGCGCCTCCGGCGCCCTCGCCGAGGCGGAGCTTGCCGCGTGCTTCGATCCGGCGCCCGCGCTGGCCCACCTCGACGAAATTTTTGTCCGCGCGGGGCTCGAGCCGGGCGCCGCGTCCGGCAGCCCACTCAAGGTCGAAGGAGGCAGACGGCATGGATAGCGCGACGCGGGACGGAGTCAGGCTGGCGGTCACGGAGACGAACCTCGACCTGCCGCTCGTTGCGCGCGGCAAGGTCCGCGACATCTACGAGGCCGCCGGCCGGCTGCTGATCGTCGCGACGGACCGTCTCTCCGCCTTCGACTGCGTGCTCCCGACGGGCATTCCGGACCGCGGCCGCGTGCTGACCGGGCTGTCGGCGTTCTGGTTCGAACAGCTCCGGGGCGTCGTGCCCAACCACTACATCACGATCGATCCGGACGGATTCCCGCCCGCGGCGCAGGCGCAGCGTGAGATCCTGGCGGGCCGCGCGATGCTGGTGGAGCGCTGCCGGCGGATCGACTTCGAGTGCGTCGTGCGCGGCTACCTCGCCGGGTCGGCGTGGAAGGAGTACCGCGAGACGGGGCGCGCCTGCGGCGTCGCGCTGCCGGCGGGGCTCGCGCTGGGCAGCCGGCTCCCCGAGCCGATCTTCACGCCGGCGACCAAAAACGACCGGGGCCACGACGAGAACATCACGGGCGACGAAATGGCGAAGCGCCTCGGCGCCCCGCTCGCCCGCCGCCTCGAAGAGGCGAGCCTCGCGCTGTACCGCGCGGCCGCGGCGGTCGCGGAGCAGGCCGGTTTCATCCTCGTCGACACCAAGTTCGAGTTCGGCCTGCGCGGCGCCGTCGGTGCCTCCGGCCGGCCGGTTCCCTCCGAGGGCGACGAGATCGTGCTGATCGACGAGGCCGTGACGCCCGACTCCTCGCGGTTCTGGGACGCCCGGACCTACGCGGCGACGGGATCCACCGAAAGTTACGACAAGCAGGTCGTGCGCGACTACCTCGAGAGCACCGGCTGGAACAAGCGGCCGCCGGCGCCGGCGCTGCCGCCGGAGGTCGTCGCGGCCGCCCGCGGCCGCTACCTCGACGTGTATCAACGCATCACCGGACGTCCGCTGGTGGAGCGCTGAGATGAGCGCCGCCGACACGATCTCCCAGTCGCACGGGCCGGCCGCCGGTGCGCGCCTCCGTACGGTGCGTGTCACGGTGCAGCTCAAGCCCGGCGTGCTGGACGCGCAGGGGCAGGCGATCAAGAAGGGCCTCGACGCGATGGGCTACGGCGGGGTGGCGGCGCTGCGCGCCGGCCGGTACTTCGAGATCGACATGCCGGACGCGCCGGATCTCGAGCAGCGGGTGCGGGCGATGTGCGAGGGGCTGCTCGCCAACACGCTGATCGAAGAGTTTCGCTACGAGGTCGACTGACGGCCGTGATGCGCGCACCCGCGACACCAACGAGGAGGCCGGCGTGACGATCGGCATCGTTGTCTTTCCGGGCAGCAACTGCGACGCGGACACCGTTCACGCGCTGCGCGACGTCCTCGGTCAGGACGCGCGGGACGTGTGGCACCAGGAGACGTCGCTCGACGGGCTCGACGCGGTCATCCTGCCGGGCGGATTTTCGTACGGCGACTACCTGCGCGCCGGCGCGATCGCCTCGACGTCGCCCGTGGTGCGGGCGCTGCGCGGCTACGCGGCGGCGGGAGGGCCGGTCCTCGGGATCTGCAACGGATTTCAGACCCTCGTCGAGACGCGCCTCCTGCCGGGGGCGCTGCTGCCGAACGCGGCGGGGGAGTTTCGGTGCAGGCATGTGCGCGTCCGGGTGGAGCGGACGGACACGCCGTTCACCGGCGCGCTCCGCGAGGGGGACGTGCTCCGGATTCCGATCGCGCACGGCGAGGGCCGTTATTACGTGACGGACCGGGAACGCGCGCGGATCACTCTCGCGCGCCAGATCGCATTCCGGTACTGTGACGCCGGCGGGCACGTCACGCCGGAAGCCAATCCCAACGGGGCGATCGACAACATCGCCGGCGTCGCGAGCGCCTCGGGTACGGTGCTCGGCCTCATGCCGCATCCCGAGCGCGCCAGCGAAGCGATCGTCGGCAGCGCCGACGGCCTCCGCATTTTCGAGTCCCTCGTGCGGTGGATTCGGACGCGCGAGCGCGCGGCCGTCCCCTCGATGCCGGCCGCCGCATCGGAGGACCGCTGACCATGGCCGTCGAGACCCCGGCCCGGCCGCCGGAGCGGCAGTTTGGGGCGCTGCGTCCCGCGGAATACGCGGAGGTCTGCCGGCGCCTCGGGCGCGACCCCAGTCCCGCCGAGCTCGGCATGTTCGGCGTAATGTGGAGCGAGCACTGCGCCTACAAGCATTCGCGGGCGGCGCTGCGCCGGCTGCCGGTAAAGGGCCACGGCGTGCTGCGAGGGCCGGGCGAGAACGCGGGCGCGATCGACGCCGGCGGAGGCCTGGCCGCGGTCTTTAAGATGGAGAGCCACAACCACCCGAGCGCGGTCGTGCCGTTCCACGGCGCGGCGACGGGCGTCGGCGGCATCATTCGCGACGTGCTCGCGATGGGCGCGCGTCCCGTCGCGCTGCTGGATTCGCTGCGGTTCGGCCCGCCGGACGATCCGGCGGTGGCGCCGCTGATCCACGGCGTGGTCGCCGGCATCGCAGCCTACGGCAACAGCATCGGGGTGCCGACGGTCGGCGGCGAGCTGCGCTGCGCGCCGTGCTACCGCGCCAACCCGCTCGTCAACGTGGCGTGCCTCGGGCTCGTGCCCGCGGATCGCATCGCCACGTCGCGGGCTGCCGGTCCGGGCAACGCCGTCGTCTACCTCGGCGCGCGGACCGGGCGCGACGGGATGCAGGGCGCGGCGTTCGCGTCCGTGGAGCTCGCGGGGAACCCGCAGGACCGCTCCGCGGTACAGATGGGCGACCCGTTCACCGGCAAGTTGCTCATCGAGGCGACGCTGGAGGCGCTGGCGACCGGCGCGGTCGTGGCCATCCAAGATCTGGGCGCCGCGGGGCTGACCTGCGCGCTCTCGGAGATGTCGGCGCGCGGCGGGGTCGGGATGGACGTGGACTTGCAGAAGGTGCCGCGGCGCGAAGAGGGGATGGCGCCGGAGGAAGTGCTGCTCTCCGAGTCCCAGGAACGCATGCTGCTGGTCGTCGAGGCCGGCCGGGAGGAAGAAGTCCTGGCCGTCGCGCGGCGCTGGGATCTTCCGGCCGTCGTCATCGGCCGCGTGGTGGCGGAGCCGGTGCTCACCGTCCGGGACGGCGGCCGCGCGATCGTCACCCTGGATCCGCGGTACCTGACGGACGCGCCGGTGTACGCGCCCGACGCGGCGCCGCCGGCCTACCTCGAGGAGGCGCGCCGGTTCGACGCCTCCTCGTTGCCGGCGCACGATCCGGCGGAGGCGCTGCTGACCCTGCTGCGCCGGCCCGGCACCGCGAGCGCGCGCTGGGTTTTCCGGCAGTACGACCACATGATTCAAACCAACACGGTCGTGCCGCCGGGCGGGGATGCCGCGGTGCTGCGCCTCAAGGACGCGGCGCCGCGCGGGCTCGCCCTCAGCGTGGACGGCAACGGACGCAGTTCCTATCTCGACCCGTATGTCGGCGGCATGCTCGCGGTCCTCGAGGCCGCGCAGAACCTCGCCTGCGCCGGGGCCCGGCCCGCCGCGGTGACAGACTGCCTCAATTTCGCGAGTCCGGAGCGGCCCGAAGTCTTCTGGACGTTCACGCAGGCGGTCGACGGCATCGCGCGCGCGTGCGAGGCGCTCGAGGTGCCCGTCGTCGGCGGCAACGTCAGCTTCTACAACGAGGCCGGGGAAGGCATCTATCCGACGCCGATCGTCGCGATGCTCGGCCGCGTCGACGACGTGGGCCGGCATGCGCGCCCCGGCTGGTCGGGCGTCGGGGACCTAGTTGTCCTGATCGGCGGCGGCGTCCCGGCGCTCGACGGTTCGGAGTATCTCGACGCGATTCACGGCCGCGTCGCCGGACGGTTGGCCGAGCCCGATCTGCCGGCGGTCGCACGGACGATCCGGTACGTGCGCGAGGCGGTGGCCGCGGGGCTGCTCGCATCGGCGCACGACTGCGCCGAGGGCGGGCTCGCGGTGGCGCTTGCGGAATGCTGCGTGGTCGCCTGGCAGGACGCCTCGGCCCGCGCCGCGGCCCCCGCGGGGCCGGGCGCGCGCGTCACGCTGCGCGGCGCCGGCCGGCCCGACGTGGCCCTGTTCGGTGAAGCGATCGGCCGCGTGGTGGGCTCCGTACCGGCGGGCCGGATGCCCGACCTGCTGAATCTGGCGCGCCGCCTCGAGGTGCCGGTTCAGGTGATCGGCCGCGTTGCCGGTGATCGCCTGGTGGTGACCGCCGACGGATCACCGGCCGGCCGGCCGCTGCTCGACGTGTCCGTGGCCGCGCTCGCGCGGGCCTGGGATCCGATCGTGGAGGAGGCATGAGAGGCATGCGGATCGCGGGATCGCTTCGCAAGCCTCACACCCGGCGCGGGACGGGCCTGCCCTGGGACAAGCTGCGCGAAGAGTGCGGCGTGTTCGGGATACGCACGACGGCGGCGGCCGCCCCGTACGTGCACCTCGGTCTGTACGCGCTGCAGCACCGCGGCCAGGAGAGCGCCGGCATCGCGACCTGGGACGGGACGCGGACGCACGTCGTCAAGGACATGGGGCTGGTGGCGCAGGTCTTCACGCCGGAGCGCCTCGCGCGGCTGCCGGGCGGCGTAGGGGTCGGGCACGTCCGCTACTCGACGATGGGCGGGGCGCGCCTCGAGAACGCGCAGCCCTTCATTGAAGAGACGCCCTGGGGCACGCTCGCCCTTGCCCACAACGGCAACCTCGTCAACGCGCCGATGCTGCGCGCGGAGCTCGAGGACGCCGGCTGCCGGTTCCACGCGACCTCCGACACCGAGGTCATGACGAAGCTCATCGCGACCGCGCCGGCCCGCACGCTCGAAGAGGCGATTGCCTACTGCATGGAGCGGATCCTGGGCGCCTACACCGCCGTCGCGCTGCTCGGCGACACGTTGACGGCGTTCCGCGACGCGCACGGCATCCGCCCGCTGGCGATGGGCCGGCTCGGCGACGACGTGGTCTTCGCGTCCGAGAGCTGCGCCTTCGACCACGTCGGCGCGGTATCCGTGGCGGACGTTGCCCCCGGGGAACTGCTGCTCGCCGGGCCGGACGGCCTGCGCTCGGTCCAGGTCCTGCCGCCCGACCGCCGCGCCTCGTGCGTTTTCGAGTACATCTATTTCGCGCGGCCGGACAGCGTGCTCGAGTCGCAGAACGTGCACCACGTCCGCCGGCGGATGGGCCGCGTGCTGGCCCGCGAGCACCCGGCCTCGGCCGACGCGGTGATCGCCGTTCCCGACTCCGGCACGTCCGCCGCGATGGGCTTCGCGGAGACGATGGGCGCGCCGCACGAGGTCGGACTGATCAAGAACAAGTACATCGGACGGACGTTCATCCAGCCCGATCCGTCGATGCGGGACTTCGGCGTGCGCGTGAAGCTGAACGCCGTGCGGGAGGTCGTCGCAGGCAAGCGCATCGTGCTGGTCGACGACTCGATCGTCCGCGGCACCACGAGCCGCCAGATCGTCCGGCTGCTGCGCCAGGTGGGCGCGCGCGAAGTCCACGTCCGCATCTCGTCGCCGCCCATCCGGCACGCCTGTTTCTACGGCATCGACACGAGCAACCGCGGCGAACTGGTGGCGTCGCGCCTCACCGTCGAGGAGATCCGGCGCGAGATCGAGGCGGACAGCCTCGGCTACCTCAGCGTCGACGGGCTGGTGGAGGCGCTCGCGCTGCCGCGGCCCAACCTGTGTCTCGCGTGCCTCACCGGCGTGTACCCGACGGAGACGCCGACGGAAGCGCTGGCGGGCCGCATGGCGCTCGAATCCCGCACGGCCCCCGTCGGAACGCCCGGCGCCTAAGCGCGCCATGCCCCGTCCGACGCGGGACCCCAGGCCGCTCTCCGTGGGCGGTTTCCTGCGGGCGTCGCCCCCCCGCGCCGCGCGCCCGCTGACGTACCGTGAGACGGGCGTGAATATCGCGGCCAAAGAAGAGATCCTCGCCGGCGTGCGCGCGCGGATCCGCGCGACACGCCGCGACGGGGCGCTGGGAACGGGCGGTGAGTTCGGCGGCCTCTTCCGGCTCGCCGGGTACCGTGATCCGGTCATCGTCAGCTCGATCGACGGCGTCGGGACGAAGACCCGCGTCGCGTTGCTGGCCGGCCGCGCGCGGGGGGCGGGCGCCGACATCGTGGCGCACGGCGCGAACGACGTGCTCTGCCAGGGCGCCGCGCCGTTGTTCATGCTGGACTACGTCGCGTCGTCGAGCCTCGACCCCGCGGTCATCTCGGACACGATCGAGGGAATCGCCGAAGCGTGCTCGGCGCAGGGGATCACGCTGCTCGGGGGCGAGACCGCGGAGATGCCGGGTGTCTACGTCCGGGGCGAACTCGACGTCGTCGGTTGCACCGTCGGAGCCGTCGAGCGCGACGAGGTCGTCACCGGGGCCGAGATCCGGCCGGGCGACGCCGTCGTCGGGCTGGCGAGCGACGGCCTCCATACCAACGGATACACGCTGGCGCGCGCGGTGCTGCTGCCGCGCGGCCCTCGGGACGCGGTACGGCGGGCGCTCGCGCGGCGGCTCCCGGACCTCGGCGAGACAATCGAAGAGGCGCTGCTGCGTCCGCACCGGCCGTACGTGAAGCCCGTGCTCGCGCTGCGCCGGCGCGTCGCGCTGCACGGCATCGCGCACGTCACGGGCGGCGGGCTGCCGGGCAACCTCGTGCGCATCCTCCCGGACGGGTGCCACGCCGTGCTCCGGCGCAGCCGCTGGCCGGTGCCGGTGGTGTTCACCGTGATCCAGCGGCGCGGGCGAATCGCCGACGAGGAGATGTTTCGCACGTTCAACATGGGGCTCGGGCTGCTGCTCGTCGTGCCGCGCACTTCCGCGCCGGCGGCGGTGCATCTCTTGGAGCACACCGGCGAGCGCGCGTGGGTGGTGGGGGAGATCGAGGCCGGGGCGCGCGGGGTCGAGATCCGTGCCTGAGCGCGCCGGGCCGCTGCGCGTCGGCGTCCTGGTGTCCGGCGCGGGGACGGTGCTGCAGGCCCTCATTGACGCGTGCCGGCGCGGCGACGTCCCGGCCGAGATCGTGGTGGTGATCAGCAACGTGCCGGACTCCTACGCGCTCGAGCGGGCGCGCGCCGCCGGGATCCGCGCGGTGACGGTCGACCACCGCGACTTCTCCTCGCGGGCCGCGTTCGAGGCGGTGTTGCGGAAGACGCTCGAGGAGGCCGGCGCCGGACTCGTTTGCCTCGCGGGTTTCCTGCGCATCCTCACGCCGTCCTTCGTCGACGCGTTTGCGGGCCGGATAATGAACATCCACCCGGCGCTGCTGCCCGCCTTTGGCGGCAAAGGGATGTACGGCGACCGGGTGCACGAAGCCGTGCTGGCCTCCGGTGCGCGCGTCAGCGGCTGCACGGTCCACTTCGTAACCCGGGACGCCGACGCCGGGCCGATCATCGTCCAGGCGCCGGTTGCCGTCGAGGACGGCGACACGCCGGCGACCCTGTCCGCGCGCGTACGGCGGGAAGAGCTGCGCGCCTACCCGCTGGCGGTGCGGCTGTTCGCCGAAGACCGCCTGCGGATCGAGCAGAATCGGGTGCGGCGGTTGCCGTCCGGCGAGGGGAGCCGCACCGGCGGGGAGATTCGCGCGAAGCCATGACGATCAAGCGGGCGCTGTTGAGCGTCGCGGACAAGACGGGCATCGTGGACCTCGCGCGGGGGCTGGCCGCCTTCGGCTGTGAAATCGTGTCGACCGGCGGCACGGCCGCCGCGCTGCGGGAGGCCGGCGTGCCCGTGTCCCCGCTCGAGACCCTGACGGGATTTCCCGAGATCCTCGGCGGTCGGGTGAAGACGCTCCACCCCGCGGTACACGGCGGGCTACTCGCGGTACGCGCGGACGAGCGGCACACCGAGGAGCTGTCGCGTCACGGAATCCGTCCGATCGATCTCGTCGCCGTAACGCTGTATCCGTTCGAAGCCGCGCTGGCCCGGGGGTCCGGCGACCCGGTTCTGATCGAAGAGATCGACATCGGCGGCGTGACGATGCTCCGCGCCGCCGCCAAGAATTTTCACGACGTCGTGGTGCTGAGCGACCCGGCGCAGTACGGTCGGGCGCTCGAGGAGATCGCCCGGACGCACGACGTCTCGCTAGAGACGAGGCGCCGGCTTGCGCGCGAGGCGTTCCGGCGGACGTCGGCCTACGACCGCGCGATCGGCGGCTGGCTCGAGGCCGCGGCGGAGTCCCGCGCGTCGGATGCCGCCCGCGGCGCCGGGGCGCCGGTCGGGACCGGCGAATTCCCCGCGGAGATCGGCTTCGCGTTCGAAAAGATTCAGGACCTGCGGTACGGCGAGAACCCTCATCAACGCGGAGCGTTTTACCGGGACCGCGCCGGCGGCGCTGAATCGCGCGCCGTGCCGAGCGTCGCCACCGCCCGGCAGATCTCCGGAAAGGAACTCTCCTACAACAATATCTACGACCTCGACGCGGCGCTCGAGGTCGTCCGCGAGTTCGGAGACGCGGCGGCTGCCGTCGTGAAACACGGCATTCCGTGCGGCGTCGCGATCGCGGGCAGTGTGAGGGAGGCGTACCTGCGCGCGCGCGAGGGCGATCCCGTGTCCGCCTTCGGCGGCATCGTGGCGATCAACCGCCGGGTCGATCGCACGGCCGCCGAGGCCATCGGCGAGACGTTCCTCGAGGCGGTCATCGCCCCGGGATTCGACGAGGACGCCGCCGCGCTGCTCGGGCGGAAGAAGGCCGTGCGCCTGCTCGAGACCGGTCCGCTCGGCCCCGCGGGCCCCCGGCCCGGCGTCGACTGGCGGCGCGTTCGCGGCGGGCTCCTCGTCCAGGATCGCGACGCGCTCGACTTGGTGGAGGCCGATCTCAAGGTCGTGACGTCCCGCGAGCCGACCGCCGACGAATGGAAGGATCTCCGCTTCGCGTGGACGGTGTGCCGGCACGTCCGGTCGAACGCGATCGTCTTCGCCCGGGGCCGGGGCGTGGTGGGTGTGGGCGCGGGCCAGCCGAACCGCGTGGAATCGGTCCGCATCGCCGGGCGCGTGGCGGGGGACCGCGCGCGCGGCGCGTGCATGGCGTCGGAGGCGTTCTTTCCGTTCGCGGACGGCGTGGAGGCGGCGGCCGCCGTCGGGATCGCCGCGGTCATTCAGCCGGGCGGCTCGAGGCGCGACCCCGAAGTGATCGCCGCGGCGGAAACGGCCGGGATGGCGATGGTGATGACCGGGCTCCGGCACTTCAAGCACTGACGTGCGGGCGATCGTGCCGGCCGCCGGCCGGGGCCGGCGGCTCGAGCCGGCGACGCTGACGACGCCGAAACCGCTCCTGCCGGTGGCGGGGCGTCCGATCCTCGCGCACGTTCTCGATGCGCTGGCCGGCGCCGGCATCCGGGACGTCGTCGTGGTGGTGGGCCACCTGGGCGATCAGATCGCCGCGTACCTCGAGACGCGTTCCGGTCCGCGGGCGCGCGTTGTCGTTCAATCGCCGCTCGGCGGGAACGGCGACGCGGTGCGCGCCGCGCGCGACTATCTCGACGGGCCGCTGCTGGTCGCGTTCGGGGACACGATCTTGTGCGGTGATCTATCGGCGGCCGTACGCGCCGGCGTCACGGCGATCGCGGTCGCCCGCGTGGAAGACGGTCGCAGCTACGGGATCGTCGAGACGGATGACGGCGGATGGGTGCGCCGCATATGGGAGAAGCCTGCCGCGCCGCCGAGCCACGACGCGGTCGCCGGGACGTTCGTGTTTGCTGAGGGCCGGCGGCTGCGTGAGGCGCTCGACGAGATGGCCGGCCGGCGGCATGCGGCGGCGTCGCCGCCCGGCGAGGTGTGGCTCACGGACGTCGTGCAGCGCATGATCGACCGCGGGGAACGGGTTCGGACGTTTCGGGTCGACGCCTTCTACGATTGCGGCACGCCCGAGCGCCTCGCCGCGGCGGAGCGCGCCCTGCGCGCCGCGGGCGGCCCGCAGGGGCGAGGCGCCGGCGTCTCCGCCGGCCAAGCCGGCGGCGGCCGCCGCGCGGTGTTTCTCGACCGCGACGGCGTGCTGATCCGCGATGTCGTGCACCTGACAGACGCGTCGCAGATCGAGATCCTGCCCGGTGCGCCGGCGGGCGTTCGCCGTCTTCACCGCGCCGGCTGGATGATCGTGGTCGTCACGAACCAGTCGGTGGTCGCGCGCGGCATGGTCTCGGAAGACGAGCTGCGCCGCATCCACGATACGCTCGAGTCGCGGCTCCTCGCCCACGGCGCGGCCCTCGATGCGATCTACTACTGTCCGCATCATCCCGAGGGCGCGATCGATGCCTATCGGGTGGTGTGCGATTGCCGCAAACCGGCGCCGGGCCTGTTGCTGCGGGCGGCGTCCGATCTCGGAATCGATCTCCGTGCCTCGGTGATGATCGGGGACGCGGCAACCGACGTCGAGGCGGGACGGCGGGCGGGCTGCCGGACCGTGCGGCTTCACGGGCCGGCCGGCGAAGCGCCGGCCGGCCCGGCGATGGCCCGCGGGCGGGACGCCGATCATGTGGCGGCCGATCTCGCCGCCGCCGCGGACTGGATTCTCGCGGAGATGCCGGCGTCGTCCGGGCAGCCGGTTGATCGAGGCCGCTTGTGATGGAGTATCTCGCGTATTCGACGCCGCTCGCCGCCCTCTGGCTGACGCTTGCCGCCGCGAATTATGTGTGTATCGCGCTGGGCTCCGCGGTCAGGCGCGGGTTCGCCTTCGAATCGGGCGGGCCCGAGGAACGAGCGCTCAGCGTTGCGCACGGCGCAATCTTCGTACTCACCGGCCTGATCCTCGGGTTCTCGTTCTCGTACGCGGCGGGGCGCTTCGACGTACGCCGCCTCCTGGTCGTGGAGGAAGCCAACGCCATCGGCACGACCTACCTGCGCGCTTCAAATTTGCCCGCCGGGACGGCCGACAAGTTTCGCACGATCCTGCGGGAATACGCGCAGGCGCGGCTCGGCATCTATTCGAATGTGACCGACCCCGAAACCAGCCTGGCGCTGGAGCGCCGGAGCATCGCGGTGCGAAATGCCCTCTGGGCGATCCTCGTCGCCGCGGAATCCAGCGACACGAGGAATGTACAATTCGGTTTGCTCACGCAGGCGCTCAACACCATGTTTGATATATCTGCCCGGGAGTCCGCCGCGTTGGGAACTCACCTGCCGATTGCCATGCTCGTACTGGTTCTCGTGGTGAGCCTCGTAGCGGCGACGCTCGTCGGGGTGCATTTCGAACGAATGCGCGGCCTGCCGGGTTTCCTTGGGCTGATCGTTGCTTTGTTGTTCGCCACTGTAGTCACCACGGTCGTCGATCTGGACCGTCCTCAAGTGGGTCTGGTGCAATTGAATCTCCGACCGCTGCAAACGCAATTGCAGCAGATGCGGTAGGCCGTGCCATCTCGTGTCAGGCGTCTAAGTTGACTTTTGACCATGATGTGCTAAAATAACAGTTGGCAAAGCCGACCAGGCAAGTCCATAGGGGCGATGCTGAGTGCCGATTCCGAGACGAACGGGGTCGGCCTTATTTCTTGGCGTGATACTGCGCCGGCCGTCGGTGTCACGAAGCACCTACGACGGAAACACTACTCGGCGGACCGTTTGTAGAGCGGTGCCGCGCGCAGGTTTTGGCGCGCTAAGTGAGCGTATGTTTGACAGCAAGCCCCCCGGTGGTATAATGCGTGCGACATTGCTGACCAGGCCGAAATGTCCATAGGGGCGTGTCGAGAGCCGATTCCGAGAGGGGTCGGCCTCTTAATTTTTCGGCGCGCCTATGCCGATCGCGACGGGCTAATCGGTCTCGTTGAGGTGCGGACGTGTACGAGATCCGCAGCGTGACGCAGCAGGAACTCGACGAGCATTTCGCATCGTTCGCCGCACTCTTACAGGACGCGGTCGAGAGCGGCGCGTCGG